>NZ_VSZV01000286.1:0-24828 GCF_008919455.1 Rhizobium sp. PEPV16 | reverse complement strand
TGCGTCGCCGTTGTACCATGTAGTCTGACAAGTGCGCGCAGTGCTCATTGTATAGCCGGAGCCAAAGTCCGGTCGTGCGCTTCAACCCGATGAATAAGTAGCCGGGATCATGGAACTTATCGTCGCCCTTGGCCTGATCGTCTTGAAGGTCGCGTTGCTGATTGCGATCCTGCTGTTGCTACCCTTGCCGCTAACCTGGCTGGAACGCAAGATCGCCGGGCACATGCAGCAGCGGATGGGGCCGATGCGCGTGGGATGGCACGGGCTGTTGCAGCCGGTGGCGGACGGAATCAAGCTCCTGACCAAAGAGGATCACATCCCGGCCGAGGCCGACCGGTTCCTGTTCAAACTGGCGCCAATCCTGGCGCTCGCCCCGCCCTTTGTGGTGTTCGTCGCGATCCCCTTCGGCGAAACTGTCTCGGTCCTCGGCCACGAGATCACGCTCTACGTCTCCAACATGAATGTGGCGCTCCTTTTTGTTTTCTCGGTGATCGGGATCGAGGTTTATGGCGTCATCTTCGGCGGCTGGGCCTCCAACAGCAAATACGCTGTCCTAGGCAGCCTCAGGACCTGCGCGCAGATGATCAGCTACGAAATCCCGATGGGGTTCGCGGTCATCGGCGTGGTCATGCTGGCGCAATCCATGAGCCTTCTCGAGATCGTGCGGGCGCAGGCCGATGTCTGGAACATCGTCTACCAACCGGTCGGATTCTTCGTGTTCTTCGTCGCCGGATTGGCCGAAGCGCAGCGCATTCCCTTCGACCTGGCGGAAGCGGAAGGCGATCTAGGGGCCGGGTTCCACACCGAATACAGCGGTATCCGCTTTGCCTTCTTCATGGTCAGCGAATATGCCATCGTATTGCTTGTGTCGGTCCTGGTGGTGATACTGTTCTTCGGCGGTTGGAACGGAGTTCTGATTCCCTTGCCACCGCTCCTGTGGTTTGTGCTCAAGGTCGCGTTCTTCGTCTATGTGTTTATCTGGTTCCGCTTCACTTTCCCGCGCTACCGCTACGACCAATTGATGGCGATCGGATGGAAAGTCTTGCTTCCTCTTTCAATGGCGAACATAATTATAACCGGTGTAGTTTTAGGGGTCGTAGCGGCTCCGTAGCGAGGCGGCGATGTCGCGCGCGCAGGACAGAGTTGGAACATGGATTGGTTGGGCGTTCTTTGCCGATCTGGCGAGCGCCTTGGCTCTGACCTTCGGCTACATGTTCTCCAGATCCGTGACCATGCAGTATCCGGACAAGGAAAAGTGGCTGCCCTACTCCCGCTATCGCGGGCATCACTTCCTGACGCGTGATGAAGAGGGCGAGATCAAGTGCGTGGCCTGCGAACTCTGCGCGCGGATCTGTCCCTGCGACTGTATCGAAGTCGTCCCCTACGAGGACGAGAAGGGCAAGCGGCACCCGGCCAAATTCGAGATCGACACGGCCCGCTGCCTGTTCTGCGGGCTGTGCGAGGACGCCTGCCCGGCGGACGCGATCGCGCTTGGCCAACAATACGAATTCTCGAGTTTTTCCTCAGCTGACCTGGTGATCGGGCGCGATGATCTGCTCGCCAAGCCGGGTAAGGCGGCAACCGGCGGCGGCGTTGTTGCCGCGCGCCTGAATACGAAGAAGGACGTACTTGTCGAGACGAAAGAGACGCAGGGCTATAACTGGTGGCGGAATATCCGGCGAACATGAACGCGCGCCAGCTGTCAAACCGAAGCGCTCGGAAGGAGGCTCAGATGTTTGTCGGTGAAATCATGAAAAATAAGGGTGTCGGTGTCATCGCAGTTGCTCCCGATCAGACGATGGTGGAGGTACTGCGGCTGTTTCGAGACAACAATATCGGCTTCGTCGTCGTCAGGCGATCGAACGGCAAATACCTCGGTACGCTGTCGGAGCGGGACTGCTGCAAAGCGGTGGCGGAATACGGGGCCGAGGCGGCGGCAAAGCGGGTCGCGGACATCATGAACCGCAATGTGGCGACCTGTTCGACACAGGATTTGCTGCCCGTCGCGATGGGGATCATGACCCAGCGGCGTACGCGCCATGTGCTGGTCACGGATGGAGGCGACGTTGTCGGGGTGGTCAGCATCGGCGACGTGGTTAAACACAGGCTCGACGAAGCGCAGCGTACAGAGCAGGATCTGCAGGATTACATATGCGGGACCAGGTATCACTGACGTCGCCAACTCGATGTGAAGACGCCGGGGCGGGCAGCTTGCCGCGGAGCCTTGCGGTGCCCCGACCCCAAATCTTCAGACCCCACGCCAGATCCGGCCTGGGCGGTCGATCTCAAGAGTGGCATGCGCCTTCTGGACTTCCACCGCGCATGGATATTCGCCTCGCCGCAGCAGGCTGTTGAGACGCAAGGCTCTATAGTTTTCCGGAACGAAGACGAGGCCCTTGGGAAACCGCCTGTCGACCTTGAGCTGCGCCGTCAATTCGCCCTGGCCGGAACGCACGATTACCTGATCGCCATCCGAAAGGCCAAGCTCCGCGGTATCCTGCGCGCTCATCGCGACATAGGGATCGTTAGCGACCGTGTTCAGGATGTCCGACCGTTCGGAAAGATATCCGTTGTGGAACAGGCAGTCGCCGGTGATCAGCATGAGCCGGTCGGCTGCTGTTGGAACGGGCGGCGGCGCAAGGAACACGCCAGCTGGTAATGTTGGCACCGCCTTGGTGAATGCGCCGTCGGCGCCAAGCCCGTCCTGCGTCAACCCCTGATAGGCCGGAACCAGCCGGGCAATCTCGTCGAAAATTTCGGCTTGCGTCGATGGCCGCAGCGCCTGGTTGCGTAGCGCCGCGACGAAGTCGACAATCGCCAGATTGCCTCGCGCCTCGAAAACGGGCTCACGGAATTTGCGAACATTCTGGATCCGGCCCTCGTTGTTGGTGAACGTTCCGGATTCCTCGCCGTAGCCCGCCGCGGGCAAGACGACCTCGGCCATGCCCGCCGTATCCGTGAGGAACGCGTCCTGCACGATCAGGAGATCGGCGGCGCCAAGCGCCCGCGTCACAAAGTCCCGGTCGGGATAGGCAACCAGGGGGTCGGTTCCGACGATGTAGAGAGCGCCCATCCGCCCACCGACGCAGAGCTCCAGCATGGCGTCGAGATCCGCGCCGGGTTCTGACGGGATTTCGGCGCCCCAGTTTCGTGCAAGAGTTGCGCGCGCCGCGTCATCAGCGACCGCCCGCAGCCCCGGCAGAGCCGCCGGCAGGACCCCCATGTCCCAGGCGCCCATCTGGTTGGCACGGTCGAAGAGAAACTGCATCGCCGGGCCCTTGCCTAGCAGGCGGAGAACGTGCAGCAGGTTGTTGAGCTGCTGCAGCGTCGCACGCGCTTCGGGTGATCTCAGGAGGTCGACGCTGACAAGCACGGTGACGCTGCGGCCTTCCTTGAGCGCGGCGGCCAGGCGATCCGGCCCGTCACTGTCGGCGCCCGTCGCCGGCCTGCCGATTGCCGCGTCGATGTCCGCAAAAGCGCCGCCCGGCAAGGCCTGACCAGCTGCCGCTACGAGACCGGCGACCACCGCCGCAAGGCTCGCCGCTTCTCCGCCCGGAGGCACACGGACCACCACCCTGGCATCGGCGTCCAGACGCGATGGCCGCGCCGATAGCATGAGCAATCCGGTCTGCCGCCGCCGCGCGCCGTCCCGCAGCAGGTATTCGGTGACCGGGTTCTCCTCGGTTATATTGCCTCCGAGGACAAGCACGCAGTCGTTGCCGATTACGTCGTCCAGCGGCGTGCGGCTGTAGAAAGTTCCCAATAGCGGGCCGAGAGTATCGAAGGGCGCGGCCCAGCGTGACGAACAATCAATGTTGTTGGTCCGGAATCCTGTTCGCATCAGCTTCTGGAACTGATAAAGCACCTCGTTGGGCAGGCGAGGCGAGGCCAGCCCGCCGGCATCCTTGCTCTCGACGGCCAACAGTCGCCGGCGCAGATAGTCCCCCGCTTCGTCCCAGGAAACCGGAACCAGGGCGCTATCGTGACGGATCATTGGCTGCTTGATCCGGTCCCGGCTTGCAACGAAATCGAGGCCGAAGCGTCCTCGCACGCAGAGCGTTTCGTGGTTGACACCTTCGTCCCACTTCGAGCGCACCCGCATGAACTCGCCCTTGCGCGTGCCCACCGTCAGCTGGCAACCGGTGCCACAATGCGGGCAGACCGTGTCGGTCTCTACGAGATCCCAGGGGCGCGCCTTGTAGCGATAGGGGAAGCTCATCAGCGCGCCGACCGGGCAGACCTCGACGCAATTGCCGCACTGGTCGCAACTTGCCAGACTGCCCTCGAAGCCGGTGACGGCGGTATCCATGCCTTTTTCGACGGTGCCCAGCGCCACCGCGCCGACGACCTCCTCACACATCCGGACGCAGCGCTGGCACTGGATGCAGCGGTTGACGTTCATGATGATGACCGGGCTCAGACGAATGTCCTCGGAGTGGAACACACGTTTGTCATCGCGGAATTGGCTTTCGCGGGGCCCGTAGGCCATTACCATGTCCTGAAGCTCGCATTCGCCGCCCTTGTCGCAGATCGGGCAGTCGAGGGGGTGGTTGGCGAGCAGCATGTCGAGCATGGAAGAGCGCGTTTCCTCGATCCGATGCGTGTTCGTCCGCACCACCATGCCGTCGGTGACCGTGGTGGCGCAGGACGGCTGCAACCGCCGCAGCCCCTCGATCTCGACCAGACACATGCGGCAGGAGGCCAGCGCCGGCAGGCGCTTCATATAGCAGAAGGTCGGGATATCGATACTCAAATGCTGGGCAGCCTGCAGCACCGTCGAACCGGGCTCGACTTCCAGTATTTGCCCATCGATCGTAACGCTAACCATACTTCCTCGCATCTGTGCCACGCAATCCTTCAGTGAAACGGGCACCTTCGTTCCTCAACATGGGCGACGAACTCTTCGCGGAAATGCTTAAGGGCTGCCCGCAATCCCATCGCGGCGCCATCACCCAAAGCACAAAACGTATTGCCGAAAATGCCTTTGCAGAGCATGTCCAACTGCTCCAGATCGCCGGGTGCGCCATCCCCGCTTTCAACCCGGCGCAGGACCTTCACGACCCAGTTCAATCCTTCCCGGCAGGGCGTGCACTTGCCGCAGGACTCATGGTGGAAGAACTCGATGATCCTGGTGGCGACCTTGACCATGCAGGTGCTATCGTCGATCACGATAACGCCAGCCGAACCGAGCATCGAGCCGGCGGCAGCCAGCGAGTCGAAATCCATACCCACGTCCAGCCCATGCTCCGGGATGACCGGTGCCGATACACCGCCGGGGATCACCGCTTTGATCTTGCGCCCCGGTGGAGGGCCGCCGGCGTGATCGACCAGTTCGCGCAGCGGTATGCCCATCGGCAACTCGTAGAGGCCGGGTTTGCGGACCTGCCCGCTGACGCAGTAGAGCTTCGGGCCGGGGCTCTTATCCGGGCCGATGTCCCGAAACCAGTCCGGCCCCCGCACAACGATATGCGGCACGCAGGCGAGCGTCTCGACATTGTTGATGACTGTGGGGCTGGCGTAGAGCCCGGCCACGGCCGGAAAGGGCGGCTTCAATCGCGGCTGCGCCCGCTTGCCCTCGAGGGACTCGAGCATCGCGGTCTCCTCGCCACAGATATAGGCGCCGGCGCCGCAGTGGATGTGGACGGTGAAATTGAAATCCGAGCCTAGAATGCGCGATCCCAGATAACCCTTCGCGTGAGCCTCGGCGATCGCCTCCTCAAGGTGACGGATCGCCGTCACATATTCTCCGCGGATGTAAACATAGGCGATTTCGGCCCCGATCGCGTAAGCGCTTACCGCCAGTCCCTCGATGAGCTGGTGCGGATCGCGCTCCATGAGGATCCGGTCCTTGAAGGTGCCTGGCTCGCCCTCATCGGCGTTGCAGCAGAGATATTTCGGCTTGCCCGACTGCTTCGGCACGAAACTCCATTTCATGCCCGTCGGGAATCCGGCACCGCCGCGACCGCGCAGGTTGGACTGTTTGACGAGGTTAACGACCTCGTCAGGCGTGTATTCGCGCAGCGCCTTCGCCAGTGCCTGGTAGCCGCCGCCAGCCTCGTAGGTCGACAGCAGGTGACTGTCCGGCACGGCGACATTCTTGAGGAGAACCGGCTCGAACATGGCGCTACTCTCCGGGCGGTGTGGCGGCGAGATCGACACCTGTCGCTTGCCCCGCCTCAGTCCGCAACCTGTCAAGAAGCGCGTCGATACTCGCGACATCAAGGGCGCCGTGGTAATCGTCGCCGACCTGCATCACCGGAGCCATCTCGCAGGCACCGAGGCACTCGACGGAGGAAAGCGTGAACAGCCCGTCCGGCGTGGTGTCGCCCTTGCTGATCGCCAGCGCCGTTTCCAGATGCTTCAGCAGGTCCTCGGCTCCGCACAGCATGCAGGAAACATTGTCGCAGAGTTGCAGGTGGAACATGCCCACCGGCTCGGTATGGAAGAGCGTATAAAAGGTCGCCAGCTCGTAGACCCAGATCCGTTCGACTCCGAGAGTGTCGGCGACTTCTTCCAGCACCTGACCAGGCAGATGGCCATGCTCCCTCTGCGCGATCAGAAGCGCGGGCATGATCGCAGAGCGCTGGTCGGGATACCGCGCCGCTGCCTCTTTTATCTTTTCGCGCATGGTCATTGCATTCAAATCTCTGCTACTTGTCCACCTCCGCCATCACCGGGTCGAGACTGCCGAGCACGGCGATCATGTCGGCCAGATAGCGGGCGTTGGTCACCCCGAACAGTCCCTGAAGGTTGACGAACGAGGGTGCCCGCACCTTCATGCGGAATGGTTTTGGCGACCCGTCGCTGATGATGTAGAAGCCGAGCTCGCCCTTTGGCGCCTCTATCGCCGAATAGACCTCGCCCTTCTGCACCTTGAAGCCATAGGCCGACAGGTCGAAATGCTGGATCAGTGCTTCCATCGAGCAATGCACCTTGTCCTTGTCCACCGGAAAGGCGATTGTCGGCATGTCGATCTGGAACGGCCCTTCGGGCATCTGGTCGAGGCATTGCTCGATGATCCGGATGCTCTCGCGCATCTCCTCGACGCGGCATTGCCAGCGTGCATAGCAGTCGCCCTCGTCGCGGGTGACGACATTGAAGTCGAGCCGGTCGTAAATCTCATAGGGCTCGTCGCGGCGGATGTCCCAGTCGACGCCCGAGGCGCGCAGGTTCGGGCCGCTCAGTCCGAGATCGATGGCGTCCTCGGCGGAGATCACGCCGATCCCCTGCGTGCGCTTCAGGAATACCCGGTTGTTTTCGAGCAACCGCTCATAGTCGCGGATCCGGTTCGGGAAGATGTCGCAGAACTCCCTGATCTTGGGAAGGAAACCGTCGGGCAGGTCCTCGCGCACTCCGCCGACCCTGCAGAAGGACGTGTGCATGCGCGCACCGCTGATCATTTCCAGGAGATCCATGATCATTTCACGCTCCCGCATGGCGTAAAGCAAGGCGGTCATGGCGCCGAGGTCCATCGGCAGCGCGCCGGTGATCAAGACATGGCCGGAGATCCGCGCCAGCTCGGCCATCATCACGCGGATATATTGTGCGCGGATCGGTGCTTCTATGCCGAGGAGTTTCTCCACCGCCAGCGCGAAGGCGAGGTTGTTCGACGGTGGACAGAGGTAGTCGAGCCGGTCGGTGAGCGGAAAAATCTGGGTGTAAGTGAAGCTCTCCGCCAGTTTTTCGGTGCCGCGATGGAGGTAGCCGATGTGTGGATCCACGCGCTTGACGTACTCGCCGTCCAATTCCAGGACGAGCCGAAGAACCCCATGCGTGCTGGGGTGCTGGGGGCCGAGATTGAGAAGCACCTCCTTGGTGTCGAACGCTTCGCCTGGCGGGCTGATCAGTTCGGTGACTTCGGTCATTTTAAGTTTCCGGCGTGGAGCGGCCTCCCTTATGGAATGTTCTTGGTGGCGAGGTCGGGCTGCGTCGGCGGCGTGCCTTCGGCGCCAAACGGGTTCAGCTTGTCCTTGTAGCCACGGAGCGGAAAATCCTTGCGCTGCGGGAAGCCCTCGAACCCTTCCCACATGTAGATTCGGCGCAAATCGGGGTGACCCTCGAACCTGATCCCGTACATGTCCCAGGCTTCGCGCTCATGCCAATTGGCGGTTCGCCAGACCCCCGTCACCGACGGGACCCGCGGCGGATCGGCGAGGCGGCATTTGATGCGAACGCGCCATTTGTTCGGTAGCGAATAGAGGTGGTACACCGTCTCGTAGCGTGGCATCTCAGGATAATGATCGACCCCGCAGATGTCCGACAGGAAGTTGAACCGCAACGCCGGGTGTTCCTTCACAAACCGGCAAAGCTCGACGATCATGTCAGGCGGAGCGGCGAAGGCATGTACACCATGCGCGAAGCCAAGATCGTCGATTGCCTCGCCGAAACGCTCCGTGATCGTAGTGCGGATGAGGGGCGTCTCCACACTCATGACGCTGCAACCCGATCCAGAGGAGTCCCGGCCAGTGCTCGGGATTTTTTGATCTTCTCCTGAAGTAGCAGGAATCCATGCATCAGCGCCTCGGGCCGCGGCGGGCAGCCGGGCACATGCACGTCCACCGGCACGAAGGTTTCCGCTCCCTGCACCACCGCGTAGGTATTGTAGACCCCGCCCGAGATAGCGCAGGTGCCCATGGCGATGACCCAGCGGGGCTCCGGCATCTGGTCATAGAGGCGGCGCACCACGGGCGCGAACTTCCGCGTTACTGTGCCGGCGATGATCATCACATCGGACTGGCGGGGCGATGGCCGGAACACCACGCCGAACCGGTCGAGATCATAGCGGGCGCACCCCGCCGAGATCATCTCGATGGCGCAGCAGGCAATTCCGAAAGTTTCGGGCCACAGCGCCGAGCTTCGGCTCCAGTTGATAACGCTCTCGGCCGTGGTGAACAGCACGCTGTCGCGGATCGCGTTGTTTACGCCTCCCATTCGAGTGCTCCCTTCAGCCAGGCGTAGGCGAAGCCCACAAGAAGCAGCAATATGAAGACGAACATCTCGACAAAGCCGACCAGCCCGATGTCTTTCAGGACGACGGCCCAGGGAAAGAGGAACATCGTCTCGACATCGAAGACGACCAGCAGGATCGCGAGGATAAAGAACGGCACTCTGAAGCGCCCCGCGGCGGCCTCACCCGCGGCGTCCATGCCGCACTCATAGGGCATGTTTTTTTCGGGATAGGGATTGGACGGACGCAGCAGCGAGGAGACAAAAAGCGTCGCCCCCGTCACCAGAACGACTCCGACGATCATAAAAAGAACCGGCAAGAATTCCATTGCAGCCATATCGCACTGCACCGGTTACCCACTGAGAGCTTTCCTCAGGCCGCGACCGTCCTGTTCAGGACCGTAATGCGGTCGCCCCGGGAAGCAACTTGGGCAATCCTTTCTTGAGCTTTGAGTTTATTCCGTCGGACGGATCATTGCAAATTCAATCGGTCAGCCGCCAACACGGAATGCTGGGCAAGTCTTAAAAACCATGCGGGAAACAGGCCGATGCCGATGGTGCCGGCAGCGGTGAAGGCGAGCGTCGCGCGCACCAAGGGCGTCAGCGCCGGGTCGAACGTCCTTTCCGGCTCGCGCATGTAGATCACCATGACGATGCGGATATAAAAGTAGGCGGCAACAGCACTCAGCAGCACTGCGATCACCGCCAGCATGACGAACCCTCGCTCGACGAGCGCGACCAGCACGTAGAACTTGGCGAAGAACCCGGCCGTTGGCGGAATTCCGGCCAGCGAGAACAGATAGAGCAGCATCAGAAGTGCCAGCCCCGGATGCGACTTGGCGAGACCCGCATAGTCTTCGATAACCTCGCCGGAAAAATCGCCGTTCCGCATCAGGATGACGATGCCGAAAATGCCGAGATTCATGAGCGAGTAGATCAGCAGATAGATCATCACGCTGGCGATCCCGTCCGCCCCGCCGGCCACCACGCCGAAAAGAGCGAACCCGGCATGGGCGATGCTGGAATAGGCCAGCAGGCGCTTGAAATTATCCTGCACCAGTGCAACGAAACTCCCTAGCGCCATCGTCACCACAGCAATGACCGCGACGATGATCCAAACGTTGGAGGTTGCGACCAGAGGGTTGAGGAACACCCGCAGGATCACCGCGAACCCCGCCGCCTTGGGCCCCACGGACATGAAGGCGGTAATCGTCGTCGGCGCGCCTTCATAGACGTCCGGCACCCACATGTGGAACGGCACCGCGCCGACCTTGAAGACCAGCCCCGCGACGATGAAGACCACCGCCAGCAGCAAGCCGGGGTCGCGCGGAGCGCCGGTCACGGCCGCAGCCATACCGTCCAATTGCGTCGTGCCGGTGAGCCCGTAGACCAGCGAAACGCCGTAGAGGAAAATTCCGGTCGAGACCGCACCAAGGATTACGTATTTCAGCGCCGCTTCGTTCGATCGCCGCTCATGCCGCAGAAAGCCGGTCAGCACGTAGGTGCAAAGCACCATCAGCTCGAGGCCCACGTAGATCGACAGGAGATCGGTCGCCGAGGCCATGATCATCATTCCCGAAAGGGCAAAAAGCAGCAGGACATAATATTCGCTGCTCCCGATCCCTTCGATTTCGGCATATTTCCGCGAAAGCAGGAATGTCAGAATGGTGGCTATGTAGAACACGAACTTGAAGAAGACCGCGAAGCGGTCGGCGATGAACATGCCAGTATAGGCCGGCCGCACTTCTCCCGCCAGCAGCAGTGTCGCCAAGGCGGCAATCAGCACGACCGCGACGGAAGCCCAGACCAGGAAATACTTCTGCCCCTTGCGCAAAAACTGTCCCAGGATCAGCAGGATGCAGGCTCCAGTAATCACCACGATCTCGGGCAGGCTTGCGAGAGCCGACTGGAAAAGTGCGGCGACGATCATTGGCCGCTCCCCTTGGCATGCACCTGCACCAGCAGATGTTCCACCGAAGCGTCCATGATATTGAGAAAGGGCTTCGGATAGAGCCCGACCCACAGCACGAAGACGGCCAGCGGCAGGGTCGCTGCCAGCTCGCGGGCGTTCACGTCGCGTATCTTGAACCGGACGCCGACGCTGGCCGGACCAAGCGCGACTTTCCTATACATGCCAAGCAGATAGGCCGCGCCAAGCAACGCGCCCAAAACGGCGGCCGCGCCGATGGCCAGGTTGGCCGCAAACCCGCCCGACAGGACCAGCAACTCGCCGACGAACGAATTCGTTCCCGGCAGCGCCATCGACGACAGAGTAAACAGCGCAAGAAACGCGGTATAGACGGGTGCTGCCTTTATCAGCCCGCCATAATCAGCGATGCTGCGGGTATGGGTCCGCTCGTAAATCAAGCCGACGAACAGGAACAACGCGCCCGTCGTCACGCCGTGATTGAACATTTGCAGGATACCTCCTTGGAGCCCGCGGAGGTTCAGCGCAAAAATCCCCATGGTCACGAAGCCCATGTGGCTGATGCTGGAATAGGCCACCAGTTTCTTCAGATCGTCCTGTGCCAGCGCGAGCAACCCGCCATAGACGATCGCAAGCGCTGAAAGCGAAAGCATCAGTGTCGAATAATATACCGACGCCTCTGGCAGCATCGGCAGCGAGAACCGCAGGAATCCATAGGCGCCCATCTTCAGGAGTACGCCCGCGAGGATGATGCTGCCCGCGGTCGGCGCTTGTACATGGGCGTCCGGCAGCCAGGTATGGACCGGGACCATCGGCACCTTGACCGCGAAGGCGATCAGGAAGGCGAAAAACAGCCAGGATTGGTCCCGGAATGGCAAATCCTGTGCAGTGAGGGCGAGGATGTCGAAGGTCTCGCCGCCGTTGAAATAGAGCACGATGACACCGACCAGGAACAGGACACTGCCCGCCAGAGTGTAGAGGAAGAACTTGAACGCCGCATAGATCCGGCCGTCGCCGCCCCAGACGCCGATGATCAGGTACATCGGGATCAGCATCGCTTCCCAGAAAACGTAGAACAGGAACAGGTCGAGTGCGCAGAACACCCCCAGCATCAGCGCCTGCATGGAGAGCAGACTGACCATGAACGCCTTCACCTTGCGGTCGATCGCAACCCACGAGGCGAGCACACAGATCGAACCCAGCAACGCGGTCAGGAACACGAAGAGCGCGCTTATCCCGTCGATACCAAGCGCATAAGTGATTCCGAGCGCGGGCACCCAAGGGCGCTTCTCTGTGAACTGCATCTCGTGGGTCGTGGTGTCGAATCCGGCCAGCATGGCGATGCAGAGGGCGAGGTCGAGGATTGTGACACCCAGCGCTGTCCAGCGCACCGCATCGTCGCCGCGGAGAAACATCAGAACCGCTGCCCCGGCGACGGGCGTGAAAATTATGAAGCTCAGAAGCGGCAATCCCATCGCGCCCCCTACCGCCATACCACGGCGAAGACCACGGCGGCTGCGATCACACCAGCGATCATCGCCAGCGCGTAATGGGTCACGACGCCGGTCTGGAGCCGCCGGAGCCGCCCGCCGGCGCGCAGGATCGAGCGGGCGACGCCGTTCACGACGGCGTCCACGCCGGTGAGATCGATCCACAGTCCCGCCCGTGCCGTCCCATGCAGGAAGGGTAGCGCGGCTGTCTCGGACACGTTGCTTACCGCCTTCTCATAGCGCGCCAGCGGTTTTTCGGCGAACCACATGAAGAGCCGCGCGCCCTTGCGGTAGAACCAGTCGGTGTCGATGCTGATCGTGTTCTCGGGGTCGAGCGCCCTGAGGAACAGCACGAATCCCAGTGCGGTGAACATCAACAAGCTGAGGCTCTCGGTGAGATGGACGCCCGTATAGGGTTCGAAGTCGACCGGATAAGGAAGGAGAGCGTAAAGCGGCTGCGGGAATACCCCGATCGCAATGCAGAGCACCGCCGCCATGGCCATCGCAACCAGCATGTTGCGCGGCGGCTCCCGCGCCTCCAGTTTCCGGTCCACGCCGAAAAACATGTAATACGGGAGCTTCAGGCCCGTGTGCAGGAACGTCCCCGACGACGCCATCGTCAACGCCACCACCACCAGCGCTCGATGATCCTGTCCGGCGGCGGCAATCACCATCGATTTGGTGACAAAGCCTGAGAAGAACGGAAACGCCGAGATTGCGAAGGCGCCGACCATATAGAGCGCCACCGTTATCGGCATGGTCCTGTAGAGCCCGCCAAGTTCGGTGAGCTTGCGGCGGCCGGTCACGTGGATCACCGCTCCTGCGCCCATGAATAGCAGTGCCTTGTAGAGGATATGCGCGAAGGCGTGGCTGGAGGCGCCGTTCACTGCCATCTCGGTGCCGATGCCGATACCCGCCACCATGTAGCCCACTTGGCTGACGATATGATAGGCGAGCAGCCGCCGGCAGTCGTTCTCCAGCACCGCGTAGATGACACCGTAAAGCGCCATTGCAGTGCCGAGCCAAACCAGAAGCTCGGTCCCCGGAAACGTCCGCGCCAGGACATAGACGGCGGTCTTCGTGGTGAAGGCGCTCATAAACACCGCCCCGGTGACAGTCGCCTCTGGGTAAGCATCAGTCAGCCAAGCGTTAAGGGGCGGCACCGCGGCGTTGAGCATGAACCCGGCAAGGATCAGGTAGGCGCCGACGCCCATCCCCCCCGCGATCGGGCCGAGGAGCAGCGAACCCGTGGCGAGCCCGTGGAGAATGACGCCACCGAGCAGAACGACGCCGCCGGTGATGTGGACCATGAGATAGCGGAAACCGGCGGCAACCGCCTGCCGGTCGCCCTGGGCGAAAACCAGATAGGCAGAGGCAAACGCCATGCCTTCCCAGAACAGGTACAAGGTCAGGTAGTCGCCGGCGAAAACCACGCCAAGCGCGCTGCCGACATAGACGAACGCAGCGACATGCTGGCCGGGGCGCGTCAGGTGCAGAGCGTAGACCGTTCCGATCAGCGCCATAATGGTGAAGACCGTTGCGAAGACGATGCTCAGCTTGTCGACCTTCGCGATGAGGATTTCCTGCCCGATGAACGATGCCGCGCCGTAGCTGCCTGACTGCATCGTGAGCATGGTGAGGATCGAAAGTATCGGGATCAGCAGCAGATAGGCCTTGCGGATCGACCCGTTCAGAAAGGGGATCGGCAGGGCACCGAGAATGAACAGCAGGGCGGGATGGACGAAGTCAGTCATAATAGTCCTCGCGCCGCATGAGCCCAGCCCGATGACCGAGGAACTTGGAAACGAAAATCAGCAGCACGCAGGATAAGAAGCCGTAGACGGCTGACCAGCCCGGCAGACGGTCCCACGGGTATTCGGCGTGTTCGCGCGGCACCAGGAAGTCGGCGATGACGATCAGGACGAGCACCAGATAGAAAAGCCGACGCCGTTCGGTCGCATACTTTCCGTCGCCAAAGAAATCGACCACGCGCTTTATCACCTGACAACTCCTTCCGCCAAGGCGACGAAATAGTCGGGGAAGATGCCCATCGCCACCGACAGGATGGCGGTCGCAACTAGCGGGATCGTCACCATCGGAATTTCACGGACCGTTGCCGGGCTCCCTTGCGCCTCCGTCCCGAAAAAGGCGACATAGCTGACCGGCAGGAAATAAGCGGCGTTGAGAACCGAACTCGCTAGGAGCACGATCAGGAACGCGATTTCCCCCGCCTCCACCGCGCCTCGCGCCAGATACCACTTGCTCACGAACCCCGCAGTCGGTGGCACGCCGATCATGCTGAGTGAGCCGACGAAGAACGCCCCCATCGTCCAGGGCAACCGGCGGCCGATACCAGCCATGTCGCTGATGTTGCGCTTGCCAGACGCGCAATAGATCGACCCGGCGCAGAAAAACAGTGTGATCTTTGAGAATGCATGCGCCGCGATGTGGATGATCCCACCGACCATCGCGACCGGCGAGAGCAGAACCGCCCCCAGCACGATGTAGGAGAGCTGGCTGACCGTCGAATAGGCGAGCCGCGCCTTCAGGTCGTCCCGCGTCAGGGCGTAAACCGACGCCATCAGAATCGTGAACGAGACCAGATAGGCCGTGGCGATGCCCAGTCCTAGCCCGTCCACCAGGCCCGTGCCGAACACATGGAACACCAACCGCAGCACGCAAAACACGCCCATCTTGACCACGGCCACGGCATGCAGGAGCGCGCTGACCGGTGTCGGCGCCACCATCGCGGCAGGCAGCCATGCGTGCATCGGCATCACCGCAGCCTTGGCGAAGCCGAAGAGGTAGCAGAAATAGACGACTGTCAGCAGCGCCGCCGAAGCATCGCTCCCTGCCAGCAGGCCCCCCGTGACAAAGTCGAGCGATCCCGCAATGTGGTAGGTCAGCGCCAGCGCGGCGAGAAGCACGCTCTTTGACGCTCCCATCAAATAGACCACGTACTTGCGACTACCCGCCCATCCCTCTTCGTCTTCGTGGTGGTAAACGAGCGGATAGGTCACGAGGGTGAGCATCTCGTAGAAGATCACCAGCGTGAACAGATTGGCGGCGAAGGCGCCTCCGACCGCTGCCGCGAGACTGGCGGCAAAGCAGGCGAAGAACCGGGTCTGCGCATGCTCGTTCAAGTGCCGCATGTAGCCGATGGAATAGATCGCCGCGACAATCCACAGCAGCGACGAGACGGTGGCAAACACCATGCCGAGCGCATCGACCCGGAAAGCCAAGTCAATCCCCGGCAGAACCTCAAACAGGCGCAATTCGACCGTCCCGCCCGCCAGCACCGTGGGCGCCATCGAGACGACAATTGCGAACATGGCGATTGCCGCCAATGGCGAGACGATATCGCGGAGTTTCTCGCGGTTGTTCAGGAGAAGAACTGCAAGGGCCGCCAGGCCCGCGACGGCGACGGCAAGTAGCGGCCGGATCGATATCACCGGGTCCAAGCCACTATCCTTTCATCATGGTCACGTCGTCGACCTTGAGGGTAGATTTGTTCCTCACGAGGGCGACCAGGATTCCGAGGGCGACGGCAACCTCCGCCGCGGTGATTGCGATGACGAAGATCGCGAAGATCTGACCGCGGAAATCGGCGTAGTAACGTCCGAAAGCGATGAAATTGATGTTGACCGAGTTGAGCAACAGCTCCAGCGACATCAGCACGACCAGAATGTTGCGCCTGAGCAGCACGCCCGCCGCTCCGATCACGAACAGCGCCACTCCGAGCAAAATATACCACCAGAGCGGAACCATCACCGCTGCTCCTTCTGCGCCAGCACGATGGCCCCGATCAAGGCGGCCAGCAGGATGACGGACGCAACTTCAAACGGCAGGAGATAGTCGGCGAACAGCGTTGTGCTGAGCTGCCTGACCTGATCGCCACCGCGCACGATGACGGGCTGCGTGAGCGAAAAGCGGCCGCTCCAGAGCACCAGCGCAACCATCTCGATCCCAAGCAGGACGAGCAACACCAGAGCCGCCATGTTGCCGCCCGGCAAGAACCGTTGCAAGACCGCTTCGCGCACATCGATCATCATGATCACGAAGACGAACAGGACCATAATCGCGCCGACATAGACAAAGATCTGGATGGCCGCGAGCAGCGGCGCCTCGAGCAAGACGAAGATTGCCGATATCTGCAGGAAGCACGCCATCAACGCCAATGCGCTGTGAACCGGATTGCGCGCCATGACAAGTGTCAAGGCGGTGATCACGGACACCGTAGCGAACAGAAGAAAGAACCCCTGATCCATCGACGCCGACCCTCCGACGCGAACTGCTACCCGGCGCGAGACGGCCGGATTTGAGATTGCGCCGCAACTTCCGATGCGTTCAAAAATTGTGCCCTAAAATCGGATTTTTCACAAGATTATTGTCATTGGCGTAGCAAACCAGGCCGGTCCGGATGTGGCGAAGGTCGCTTGCGAAGCGCGCGCTTTCGATAGCGCCGTACCAATTTTATTGTTCCATAGGCAAATGGCTTGAGCCGGTCGGTACCGACCTTTTGTTACGGCGTAGTGGGAAATTTCTTCCAAATCACACCGGCTGTTCCGCCGAAGTTACAACTCTCTGTGGCTTCGGGCCCCCGCAACCAAACCTTCCCATAGATACTCCCACGCCCCTGTCATGCAGGGGCTTTTTGCGTTCCAGAACAGAGCAATATCGCTGGCGCGAAGACTTCATCTTCGCTGGCGACGGTAGCTCCTCGTCCTGCGGACCATAACCTGAAGGGTGAGAGGTCGATCGGGCTCGCCCGATAAAACAGTCCAGTGGACTGTTTTAAGACCCGAACGGGACAAAGCCTGAAACCGAAACCAAATCCCTCTTAAAGATCAGCATCTACCTTCTTATCGCTGGCGGAAAAGCTTCGCTAGTTCGAAAAGCGGTATTAGCCAAGCGCCGCGCTTCCCAGGTCGGCGGGGAGCTGGGGTTGGGAGGCTTACTCGAACCAAATGTTCCATAATAAGGGTTACACATCAGCGGCTTATCCTGGTTAATGCGTCGGTTCACGCCCCTTCAAGAGCATTAAACGGGCGGGCCTCGGCTGAGTCGTACCGATTTGCAACGATTGATTCGAGTCTTTCTCGCAACACCTGAGTGGGAACTGTCATCTTGGACGGATTTGGCTGGATTAGAGCGTTTCAGTTACGGTATCCGTAAGACTGCGAAGCGATTTGCGCGAGCGGGACAGCTAGAGACAGCACGTCCGCATCTCCTAAAGCAGGATCTTGATGAACGCGGATATGATAGCCGCCTGGGCGGTGGAAAATGGATTCCATGCGATGGATTCCCGGAATTATCGTCGCCATGACAATGCAGGCGTGATCACGATCGAGATAAAGAGGATGTCATTCCTCCTCATCGATGAGAGGCAAGGCTTGCAACCGCGCCTCATATCGCGGTTGTTCAAAGATATATCCCTCACAAGCGGGAGCGGCCGCTTGCAGGGTCTTCTTCGTGACCGCAATCCCAATCATTGAGCGCTCACGCCATCCCCCAGCCCAGCCAATTCAGGTGGCGGATCATGGCTGACGCCGATGAGCACCGTCGCAAACGTTCTACACTTTCAATATTTCTTCTTGCGAACGATCTTATTGCCGCGGGGTCCGCTCACGATCGGTGTTCGGTCGCGGTTTTCGGCAAGCAGGTTCCGCCAGCGTTCCAGGCGATCGGCGACCAGGGCACCGCTTGCGACAGCTGCCTGGACCGCGCACCCAGGTTCATGGGCATGCGTGCAATCGCGAAAGCGGCAAAGCGGCGCCAGTTCAGTTATTTCAGCAAATAGGGTGTCTATACCGTCGGCAACATCACTCACGTAAAGCGTTCTTATTCCCGGCGTATCGATGACCCAGCCGCCGCCTGAAATTGCATGCAGGGATCGCGCCGTGGTTGTGTGTCGGCCCTGCGCGTCATATTCTCGAATGGTGCCTGTCTTTTGCTTTGTGTCAGATTCAGGCCCGGTCATGGTGTTCACCAGCGTTGATTTTCCGACACCAGAAGATCCCACCAACGCAACCGTCTGGCCAACGCCGCACCAGGGCCTCAACAGGGAAACGGCATCCGCGGAGCGCCCATTCAAGGCAATGACAGGCAGATCGCGCTGCAAAGCCTCGGCTTGCGCCTGGAACATGCCGGCATCTTCCGCAGTGTCAGCCTTCGTCAGCACAATCACCGGATTGCTCCCGGCCTGGTTGGCCATGATCAGGTAACGTTCCAGCCGAGCAAGATTAAAATCGGCATTGCACGAGGTCACGATCAACAGGGTGTCGATGTTGGCGGCAACAAGTTGCTGGCCACGCCCGCCTTCCGGGCGTCGTTGAAAGACGCTTTTTCGGTCGAGACGTCTGATAAGCATGTCAGTCAGTGCATCGGCAAGAACCCAGTCGCCCACCGCGTAATCACCAGTACTGGTATTGGATGGAAATTCGAGTCCGACCGGCCCGGTGACATCGATTGCCTCGATGCGTGCCCGGTGAACTGAAGCGATGCGTCGGGGGATCAAATCCGCTTCGCTGGGCTGGACCTGGTCCGCGAAGAATTCAGACCACCCAAGCAGTTCCAGCGGTGAAGAAAGTTGGGAGCTGGTCAAATCTTGTTCCACTTTCAGTAAGGCTGCCATAAAGGGTTTTTGAATGATCTTCAGCGGCGTTTCGCCTAGCTGCGTGGATGATCCCGTTTTGGCAACGAGGTTGCGTAAGCAGCAGCTTCGCCGGGGTAGGGGAAATCTTCGCCGAGCTGACGGTCGCCATCGTAGACTTTGAAGGTCGGCCCCTCAACTTCAACGATCTTATAGCCATTCACGTATTCGATCTTCGGTGTTTTCCAGCCCATCAAAAGCTCTCCAGTCCGGTCCGAGGGTTGTCTCTGAGGATGGTGCCACCTCATACACAGCGGTCTATGACCTATCAGGTGCTTCGCGATTAGCCAACGCCGCTTCGATCCCGTTCAAGACCACCTTTCGTCTGCAAGTTCGGCGAAGCGTCACCGCCAGGCTGGTTTAAAGGTGATCAATGGGGCACGAGTGGCGAGGACGATCGCCTAATCGACGTGGTCGAGCACGCCGGCTCAGGTACCTTTGCCGTCGACAAACTCGTCGGCAAGCAAGTAGCCTCGCCTGCGCCCGCATTTCCCTCGACCAGACGCGCGACTGGCCTTCAATCTCGCAAGGCGATCTATTCCGACCTGCAGTGGCAGCAGTATTGCTTAGGGAGAGCACCATGCACGCCGCCAATACGTGCTCGCTTGGGTTTTCACCGAACCAATCGCGCGGCCAAAAACCGGCAGCACAATAAGTCACCCGTTGACGCTCCGAGCAGTCGCAGCGCTACCGCCGCCGGCAGCCCGGCGCGTAGCGAGCGCCTTGGCCGAAAAGAGCGCGTAAATGATCAGCGGAAGACAGACGAGATAGGATGTCCGGATGCCAGCATGTTCGGCAATGAAACCGAGCAGCGGCGGCGCCAGGAAAAAGACGACAAAGCTCATCTGGCCAACGGCGGCGACGTTGAGATACGCCGCGCGATCTGTGCGTTGGGCCGCCGCCGAAACGGCGAGAGGATAGACCGCGCTGCAGCCGGCGCCCATCAAGGCAAAGCCCGCCAGCGCGACATAGGGATGCGGCGCCCCCGACACGGCGCAGATGCCGATGGCCGAAAGAACAAGCAACATCGTGGCGACGGCCCGCGCGCCAAACCGATCGACCAGCGGATCGACGAACAGGCGTGCCAGCGCCATGCAGAAGGTAAAGAGCGTCAATCCCAGTCCGCCAATGAAGGGCTCGACCGAAAACACATCGCGCATATAGATCGCCGACCAGTCGATCCCGGCACCTTCGACGAGAAAGGCCGCGATGCCGATCACGCAGAGCGGCATTAGGCCCCAGGTGGGAAGCGCTACCAGCGGTGCCTTGCCTTCATATAACGCGATCCGCGCCGGCGCACTCCGCATGCCGGAAATCGCCCAGATGCCGATGACAAGTACCGCGACAAAGGTCACGGCGAGATGGAGTTCCATCGAAATGCCAGCTTGGCGGACGACTGAGGACACAAGCGCCGTGACGAAGAAGCCGAGGCTCCAGAAGCCATGCGCCCTGTTCATCACGCCGCGCCCTAGCTGCGCTTCGATGCGGTCGATCTCAACATTGAGATTGATCTCCAGCGCCCCGGCGAGCAGCCCTTCGACGAAGAGCACACAGAACACGACCGGCGCCGCACCGATCCACGGCACCAGCGATAGCAGCGCAGCCGTGCCGAGAACAGTAATGAACGCCGTCGTCCGCGCGCCGAGCCGGGCGATCAAGGGCGAAGATAAAGTCAACGAAATCAGGGCGCCGATCGCAGCCCCTATCAGCGTTAACCCAAGCTCGGACTTATTGACGCCAAGCGCAACCTGCAAATCCGGCATCCTCGACAGCAGCGCCCCCAGCGACACAGCGAAGAGAAAGAAACAGACATAGATCCGCTGCTGCGGCGCGATTTTCATGATGCAACTCCGGGGATTGACGCGTCGAAGCAAAACACGCGCGCATGGACCGGTGATGTCTATCTCACAGGGCCTAAGATCGAAACTTGTTTCTGAGGGAATGCTTCGGAGAAGGTGATCTTGGGGACCGGCGTGATTTGCCTAGCCGCGGTGACGTGCGCGTGCCGTTGATCAAGCTTGCAAACTACGCCGCCGCGATTTTGAACGCGAGCTTCCCTTCGCCGGCAGATACAGTTCCGTCACTTGAGATTACAGATCGCTTTCTGCATCAACAAGGTTGAACTCTGCGCCGCCGAGCCGCCAGCCCCAGAGAATCCACCAATGTCCCCGTCGTCATTCCCATGGTGGTTTGCCGCGAACGCCAGGATCGCCTGCCTACCGCTCTTGAACCTTGCCTTCCCGTTCAACGTAATCTATATTCTGTTCAACACAGGAGAATCTCATGGGTACCCAACCACGAACTGCTGCGGAACGCGAAGCGAAAGTCGCGTTGGCCCGCAATAAGCTCGTACTCGAGCAAGCGAAGGCCGTCGGTCTCCTTGGCACGGCGAAGAATACCCGCTTGTCGGGGCGAGTGCCGTCGGAGTTGATCGAGGCAGCCAAGAAGCGTGCCCATGTTACCTCCGACACCGAACTGCTGGAATTGGCGCTTTCACGGCTGGCTCTCGAAGACGACTTTGGCGCGCGTCTGGTGGGCCGCAAGGGCCGCATCCCGACGGACATCGATGTTGGGATTTGATCTCTCTGAAACCCTCCGATCACTAAAGCCCCAGAAGCACCTTGGGGCGCTCGAGCGCAGGCCCGACGAAGATCTTCCTTGGGTTGCTGACGAACCGGCAATCGGAGGGCCTCTGTTCCTGGATACCAGCGTCTATCTGGATGTGCTTCAAGGGCGCTCGCCGGTGGAGGTCGATAGGCTGATTACGTATCGCCTATGCCACCATTCGGCGGTCTGCCTGTCTGAGTTGACCCATGCCTTCGGCCGACTGGACCCCAAGCACGCCTCTACAAAGGCGGTGCTCGAAACGGTCGCTGCGACGATCGAAGACATTCCGGAACACCGACTTCACGCCCCAGAGGCAGCCATCTGGGGACATGCCGGCGTGTTGGCGGGTCTGCTCTTTCGCTTGAGCAACCTGCCAAAGGGGGAGGGACATGAGCGCCGCTTCGTCAATGACGCCATGGTTTTCTTGCAGGCACGGCAGCTGGGTGCGAGCGTGCTGACTGGCAATGTTCGCGACTTTGATTTCCTCTCACAGATCATACCGACCGGTCGGGTCATCCTCTATCGAGCCCCAGTGGAGGCGCGATCATCATGAACGCCGAACTCTCACCCTCGGTCGCCGGAGCGGACGATCAATCATCGCTCGCTTCAAGCTTGCCAGTTCCAGAGGGACATTCAATTCGCTTGGGAGCCGGGATCCTGTCAGCGAGCGCCGTAAAGCTGCCACGCCACCGAAACAGCTCCCAAGCATCTACGGCGATCGCAGCCTCCCGCACGGTCCGGGACGACCAGGAGGCCGCGAGCCGCGTTCTCAGTGCCTTCATGCGCGCAGGCTGCCGACTGCTGGCCTTCGCCAATTCCGAGGCTAGGTGCGGGCTGAGCCGAGGTTTAGCCCTCAATCGCAAACAATCATTAAAGTGCTGCGCAAAGCCGGTGTGCGCCAATCGAGCCGGACGATCAGCGCGAGCGCCTTTCAATGCGAGATAAACACCCATGGTGAGATGGTTTTGAGGTCCGGATCACGCTGCTCCGAGACGCGAGAAACACGCGCGTGTCCCCATCGTGTAACCGACTGATCTACATAGGTCGCTTTGATCGCGTCCGGTTTCCCCAATGCTACCGCTTTTCCGTCGACGGTGATGTTGGTGTAGTAACTGTATTTCGAAAGTGAGGCGCTGACAGTCTCGGCAACGGCCTCAAGCTCAGGCGGGTCGAGCGTCATATTTTCGTTCTTGTCGAAGTCGAGCAGAACCGAGGACGAGAACACTTCGTCAAACCGCCAGATATGGCGAAGTGCTGACAGGTTGCCGTCGGCGCCACCGACGGCCTCGAATTTTGCATCCACAAAAATATGCGGATGCGCCATCGCCGGAGTAGGGATGCCGATCGACGCTGCGGCAATCGCACTCGATAGGAGAAGGAGCGCGCGCGGCCGCTTTTGGACGTTCCTTGCGCCACCTCCGTCGTCAGAACCCGGTCGCGATTATGCGTGAACACCGTCGGATGCCACACCGCATCATCGATCCCAAGACCCACGAACCAGCGGAACAATAGGTCGAACTCAAGCCGCTCCATCAATTGCCGCTCGGAGCGGATCGAATACAGCGTCTGCAGCAGCACCGCCCGCAACAGCCGTTCCGGCGCGATCGACGGCCGACCCGTCTTGGCATAGAGCCCGTCGAACGACCCATCCAGCGCCGCAAGCGATGCGTTCACCAACCGCAGCATCGCACGAAGCGGATGCCCTGCCGGGAACCCGTGCCTCAAGGTCGACATATGAAAACAGCGATCCCGTCCGCTCATCCCCGCCACGCATGCAAATCAATCCCCGCTGTTGCAACCCCAGGGAATCATGGCGGCAACCCAAAAGTCCGAGGGTTTTGCAGCAGCCTGCTAGATCTGCTGCCCGCGCGAATTTGCGACAGTTTGCGACAAATTCCCCATGCCGCGGCACAGTTGTGCGACAGCGATGAGCTATTCCTGGCGAGTAACCGCCGCGTCCAGACATTGGTTTGAAAGTCCAGGAGGAGAGCATAAATGGCAGAGCAAAGTCCCGCAGATTCTCAAGGCGTTGGTGTGACGCGTCGAGCCGTCCTTGGCACCGGTGCCGGCGTTGCAGTCGCAACGATACTTCCACTGCAATCCGCTGCCGCCCAGGAAATTTCCGTTTCGAATGAAACGGGCACAACTCTCTTCGTTTCGACGACGGTGAATGGACGGGCCGTCGCTCTCGATATTGACTCACGCGCATCGCTTCTTGACCTGCTGCGCGAGCCCCTTGGCTTCTCGGGAACAAAAAAAGGCTGCGATCACGGCCAGTGCGGTGCATGCACGGTGCACCTCGACGGCCGAACGGTAGTGTCCTGTCTGACGCTTGCGGCGAAAGTGGCGGGGCGTCAGGTGACGACCATCGAAGGGCTGGCCGACGGGGATACACTTCATCCGATGCAGACCGCCTTCATCGATCACGATGCATTGCAGTGCGGATACTGCACGCCGGGCCAGATCATGTCCGCCGTCGCATGCGTTCGACATGGTCATGCAACGGACAAAGCCTCGATCCGCCAATTTATGAGTGGAAACATCTGTCGTTGCGGCGCGTATGCCGGGATCGTCGCTGCCATCGAAGATGTGGCAGCCAATTCGAAGGAGGGCTGAAGATGCGAGCTATCGATTACACCCGGGCGGACAGCCTCGAAGCAGCCGTCGAAGCCTTTGCTGCGGTCGGCCTAGACGCGCGCTACATCGCCGGCGGCACAACGCTCTATGATCTGATGAAGCTCGGCGTGGAGCGGCCAGCGCATCTTATCGACGTTACCGGCATCATGGGCCTCGACACGATTGACACCGACGGCGACGTACTGCGGTTCGGTGCCTTGGCGCTGATGAGCGACGTTGCTTACACGCCGGCAGTGCAGGAAGGATATCCCATCCTGTCTGAGAGCTTGCTGAAAGCAGCCTCGCAGCAGCTGCGCAATATGGCCACAGTTGGCGGCAACCTGCTTCAGCGAACCCGCTGTCCCTATTTCCGCAACGGCGCCGGGTCACTGTCTACGGTCGGCGTGTACCCCTGCAACAAGCGTGTCCCCGGTTCCGGTTGCGCGGCAATCGGCGGGTTGGACCGAGGCCATGCGATCCTTGGAGTGAGTGACGCTTGCATCGCGGTCTCACCGGGCGACTGGCCAGTGGCGTTGACGGCGATGGGCGCATCGGTCGAAATTCATGGACCCGCAGGAACGCGCACTGTT
>NZ_VSZV01000075.1:0-2949 GCF_008919455.1 Rhizobium sp. PEPV16 | reverse complement strand
CGAAAAGCCTCGATCCGGCATCGCTGAAGGATAAGGGTTTCCTCAGTCGCATGTTTCTCTCGGCCAAGGCCAGGCTCGAACGCTTCAAGGCGGAGTTCGAAGACGTGGCCGGCCAGATCGACCGGATCGGCCTGGAGCTCGACCGCCATAAGGATACGCTAAGGCGCGACATTGCGCTGCTCGACGACCTGCATGAGGAAACCAGGCAATCGATCATGCGGCTCGAGGCCTATGTTCAGGCCGGCAAGACTTTCGCCGAGCGTTTCCGCAGCGTCGATCTGCCGAGGCTGAAGGCGCAAGCCGAGGCGGCGGCGACCGGCCCCGGCGGCGGCATGCTGGAAGCACAGACCTATCAGGACAGCCTGCAGGCGCTCGACCGGCTGGAAAAGCGGGTCTTCTACCTGCAGCAGGCCCGTCAGCTCGGCATCCAGCAATTGCCGCAGATCCGCATCGTTCAGGCGGGCGATGAGACGCTGATCGAGAATCTGCAGGCGACTTCGGCGCTGACGGTGCCGGCCTGGAAGCAGAAGATGGTGATCCTGCTCGGCTTGACGCGGCAGAAATCGGCGCTCGACCTGCAGAAGGCGGTGACCGACGCCACCAACGACATGATCCGCCAGGCGTCCGAGATGATGAAGGACCAGGCGATATCAATCGAGCAGCAGTCGCAGCGCGGCATCGTCGATATCGACACGCTCGCAAAGGCGAACAGGGATCTGATCGATACGATATCAGGCGTGCTGCAGGTTCAGGAGGAGGGACGCCGCAAGCGGGCGCTCGCCGAACAGCAGATGGAGCAGATGACGATCGAACTCAAGAAGGCGATGACCCAAGCGTGATCGGCAAGATGACGATGCGAGCACTGCTTTCAGGCCTGGCACTTCTTGCCGCTCTGCCCCTTGCCGGCTGCAATCCCTTTGGCCAGGGGCCGGATTTCTCGATCGTATCGGGATCGGAGAACACCGTTCTGCAGCCGATCGTCGAAGAATTCTGCAAGCAGAAGAACGCCACCTGCACCTTCAAGTATGAAGGCACGCTCGATATCGGTCTGGCGCTGCAGAGTGACCAGGGCGTCGCGCAGGATGCGGTCTGGCCGGCCTCCAGCGTCTGGGTCGACATGTTCGACACCAAGCGCCGCGTCAAGAGCCTGACCTCGATCGCCCAGACGCCGGTGGTCTTGGGCGTGCGCAGGTCGAAGGCCGAGCAGCTCGGCTGGATCGGCAAGGACGTCTTCATGAAGGACATTCTCGCTGCGGTCGAGAGCGGGTCGCTGAAGTTCCTGATGACCTCGGCGACGCAATCCAATTCGGGCGCCAGCGCCTATCTTGCCATGCTGTCGAGCGCGCTCGGCAACAAGCCGGTGTTCGAGCCCGGCGATCTCGACGACAAACACGTCCAGGAGAGCGTCCGGTCGCTGCTGTCAGGTGTCGTGCGCTCTTCCGGCTCTTCCGGCTGGCTTGCCGATCTCTATGTCGAATCCGCCGGCAAGGGCACGATCTATGATGCGATGTGGAATTACGAGGCGGTGCTGAAGGAAACCAACGACAAGCTCGCCGCCCTGTCGCAGGAACCGCTTTACGCGATCTATCCGGCCGATGGTGTGGCCATGGCGGATTCGCCTATCGGTTTCGTCGATCATGGCCGCGGGCCTGAAGTCCAGACCTTCTTCAACGATCTGCTCGCCTATCTGAGCTCGGCCCCCGTGCAGCAGCGCATCGCCGATACCGGCCGGCGCATTCCCTTGACCGGCGTTGCCGCAAAGCCGGAGCCAAGCTGGAATTTCGATCCCGCCCGGCTGGTGACGGCAATCCGCATGCCGGAGGCGGGCGTCATCCGCCAGGCGCTCAACCTTTATCAGGCCGCGCTGCGCAAACCGTCCCTGACCGCGCTCTGCCTCGATTTTTCCGGTTCGATGCAGGGTGACGGCGAGGATCAGCTGCAGAAGGCGATGCGTTTCCTGTTGACGCCCGACGAGGCGAGCAAGGTGCTGGTGCAATGGTCGCCCGCCGATCAGATCATCGTCATTCCCTTCGACGGCAGCGTGCGCAACACTTTCATGGCGAGTGGAAATCCGCTGGAGCAGGAGGGGCTGCTGAACGAGATTTCCCGGCAGAAGGCCAATGGCGGCACGAACATGTATGCCTGCGCCGCACGGGCTCTGCAGCAGATTGCCCGAACCGACGGGCTCTCGACTTATCTGCCTGCCATCGTCATCATGACCGACGGCAAGTCCGATGATCAAAGCCAGCCCTTCACCAGAGAATGGAAGGCGATGGAGCCGCATGTGCCGATCTTCGGCATCACATTCGGCGATGCCGACAAGACCCAGCTCGACAGTCTCGCCAAGCTGACCTCGGCGCGCGTATTCGATGGCGGTTCGGATCTCGCCACCGCCTTCCGCACCGCGCGAGGCTACAATTAGGACAGGCATGCGCAACTGGCTCGGCAATGACGGCAACTGGATCGTGGCGGGACTGGCTGCGGCAATCACCGTGCCGCTCTTGAGCTTTGCAGCCGGCATGCCCTTCTGGATCGCCGCCATCATCGCCCTTCTGGTCTTTGCCGGCCTCGTCATTCTGCTCGCGCCGCGCCGGCTGTTCGAAGGCCTCGATATCAAGAGCATCGGCAGCGGGCGCGTCGCCTTTGCCCGCGACCTGCTAGAGGCCGCCGTTCCCTTTGCACAGAGGCTGGAGACTGCCGCCGACACGATAAGCGATCGTCAGATGGCAGCCGCAGTCCGGCATCTCGCCGAAATTGCCGCCGATGTCTTTCGCAAGGTCGAGGCCAAGCCCGAGAGCGCCAATGCGGTACGGCGGTTCCTCTCCTATTATCTGCCGCGTGCCGCCGAGGTGGCGGAAGGTTTTGCCGTGATCGAGGCCAAGCGCGTTCCAGACCCCAAGCAGTTGGAAGAGGTGCGCGGCGTGCTGGTCAAGCTCGAAGAGGCCTTCG
>NZ_VSZV01000288.1:20817-26040 GCF_008919455.1 Rhizobium sp. PEPV16 | reverse complement strand
GGAGCTGTTCGAGGACCTCGTCGGCGAATTCTTCGTCGAAGACGGCGGGTTCGGCCGCAAGGCCCACGGCCGCGAGTTCTTCGAAGATCCGGTGGAAGCGGTTGTTCTGCGGCGTCGCCGCGCGCCGGGCTTCCCGGTCGCCGCGCCAGACGATCGCAATCCGTGGGGGCGCGTTCTTCATGGAAGCAACTCGAACGACAGGCGATAGGCGAAGACGCCTTGACTGAGCTTGCATCCCTGCCGGCAGCGGACGTCTATCAGCGTCTGGGGGCCTGAGGTGCCGATGATCCGATTCAGCTTGTCAGGTGTGATTTCAAGAAATGACGGCATGGCGCGTCCTCCGTTGGTGCGGTTCAAGGACGCGATTCTTCGGCCGTAGCCTCGTGGGGCGATCGCTGCCCCATGATCCGAAATTCTCAAAGCAGGATCGCCCTGTCAAGCGGCTTCAGTTTTCAATCCGCTGCTCGGAGACGACGCTCGCCACAACCTCGTCGGCGCCGTTCGGATAGATTGGAAGGTCGAGCGTTAGCGCTTCCTTCACGCCCTCGCGCTCGATCGCAAAGAACTTCCGCACCCGCCCTTGTCCCTTCTGCTCTCCAGAAGGCCGCGCGGCTCCCGTCGACGCGAAGCTGCTTTCGAATGCGGCCGCGTCGGTCCCTGCGAAGGCCATGGTGCAACTCTCGACGGTCTTTGGGCCGACGGCCCCACGTGCGACCACCACCGCCTCGAAAGGAGACGTGCCGTCCGAATTCACGAGCCAGCCTTGGAAGGTCGCTGGTTCCCCGAGAGGCTGAATGCCCATCGTCATGTCGTCCGCCAGATTCGGCCAGCCGCTTTCCTTCGCGAGTGCGACCGTCTGGTCGTAGCGCGGCCCGTGTTCGAGGCACCGCTCGGCGAACCGCTGGAACGGCGACGTCGTCTCCTCGCACTGGGCGACGCCTGCCAATGCCAGCAGCGCTGCCGTCGCGCCAATCATGGCCATTTTTGTTCGACGCATCATTGCCCTCATGTAAACGCCAGCCAATTCGCTATCTCGGCCGCAGCGACGGCAACCAGCACCAGCCCCGCGAAGCCACCCGTCGCGCGGGATACGGAACCCAACAGCCGCGGCCGCGTCCTCATCAGATAGGCGATGCGGTCGCGGAAAACCACCGTCAGGAGGGCGACCACGGAGAGCGTCAGCCCGACGCCCATCATCATGGTGAAGGCAAACAGCAGGCCGGTGACGACGACCTGATGGATCAGGGCGAAGGTCATCGGATCCCTCAAGCCAGGAATAAGGTCGGGCAAAGCCCGGCGTGACGTCCGACGTCCGGAACAGTTCCTCCATCTTGTCTTCGACGACGACATCCCGGTATCGGCGATCGCCGACGCCCAGGGCCGGCGCTTCGTCCGTCGTGAAGGTGTAGTCCTTTCGGGTGAGAAGCGGAACTGCCGACCCCTCAGGCGGGTTTGAAAGCAGGTCGCTCGGCTGGTTTTCACCCCGAAAACCGCTGTCTCCTGTTAAGCCGGGCGGCCGCCTCGGCTTGCAGGTCGACGGTCCTCTTGATCGATGTTGCAGATCCTTCAAGAAGGACGACAGCTCAGCTGCTTCACCGATGCTTGCAGCGCCCTCGCCCGGCTTGCAAATCGATCACGGCCTCGAGGCTATTTCCAGGAATTTATGCCAATATTCTCTTTTCCGTTCAACGCGCTAACAGACTTCTGGCCCGTATTATTCCAGGTATCACATACCGCCTTGCCCGCGTCCCTACCCCCCTTCCAGGTACGGCAGAACGTGTTGCCGGAAATGTGCCACACGCCGTCAATCGAGATTACATCTCCGGAATCGAGTTTAACCTGACCATGTGCGGTGCCGTCCTTGAGTAGAGAAAGCTCCCCACTGTAGCCCTCTTTTGGCCCGCCCATCGCAATCACCTTGCCGTCTGAAAGCAGAGCCTGAAGCTCCTTTCCTATCATCGCGGTAGCAGCAATAGCTTGCGTTCCGAGAAACATTATAGATAGTACAGTCAGTATAGTTCTGTGCATTTGCCAATCCCCACCATCCCCGTCAAGCACAGTTTCTATCCGACAGATATGAACTACAAGTCATCTCTTGTAATTAGCTACCAATCGCTTTGCAGAAAAAGCGAAGTCGAACGATAGTTTGATAGTTTCCAGCAGATATCTGGGGAAAAGTTAATTCATGGATTATTGTTTTATTGAAAACTTATGATTTGTGTTTGAAATGGATTTTGCAGCGCAATTAATTCGCCAGCCCAGAAAACACCCCCTTTCCTGATCCCCGCCCCAGCGGGGTTTTTCTTCTCTGAACTCATCAATCGTTGCGCAAGTACAGATCAATGCAAGCATTGGTGCGGAAGCGCACAGGAACCTTTTCGACCAATCGTTGTTTTGACATCAGGATCGTACAGGTGGCCCCAATCCCGGGGCCGTCCGCCATCCCTTCCTTCCTGTACGATCCGTCCTTTCCAGCTTGCCCCGTTTCGGCGGGGCTCCTTTTTTGATCCGCAGCGAGCAAAGCGCGACCAGCCCATTCCGCCGAGAAATAAACCTGGGCGAGAGTTTGACAGGAAGACGCGCCGGTCAGGCCGGAGAATGCCTCCCGGCTTCTCAGGAAAACTTTCCGAGGGTTGGCGCGTTAATATCGCACGCTCAAACCGACGGGGACCGCTGATGACCAAAGGATATCGATTTGATCTGCTCGCCAAAGGCGGCTATGTCACGCGCGGCGTTGTCTTTCTCCTTGTGGCCGGGCTTGCTCTCCTCTCTGGCCTGGCCGGTGGCCGGCCGGAGACTAAATCCGCGCTTTCGGCACTGCTTGGGCAGCCGCTCGGTCGCGTTTGGGTCGGATTGATCGGACTCGGCCTTCTCGGTTTTGTCGCCTGGAGGTTGGCGCAGTCTCTAGCCGATAGCGACGGCCATGGCGGCAACGCAAGAGGATTGGCGATCCGATCCGCACTCTTCGGCAGCGCCATCACCTATCTCGGGCTTGCTGGATATGCACTCGGCAAGGCTCTTTTCATGGGCGGCGGCAGCGGAAGTTCCGGTGAGAAGGATCTGGCAGGATGGATCATGTCGCAGCCCTTCGGCTCCTACCTTGCGATCGCCGTCGGCGTTGGCTTCGTCATCGGCGGCTTCGTGACGGCCGCCAAGGGCATCACCAGGAAGTTCGAGCGCCACCTTCGGATACCTGATCAAAAGGGTATTGTGGCATTGGTATGCATCTACGGTCTTGTCGCCCGCGGCGTCGTGTTCGCGATTACCGGGGTCCTTTTCGCCTATGCGGGTTTCAGGGTGGATCCTGGACAAGCCGGCAGCATGGGCGACGCCTTGGAATGGCTCCGCCAGCTACCGCTGGGATCCTTTCTGTACGTCGCCGTCGCCGTTGGATTGGCGGCTTTCGGAATTTATAATCTTGTTGAGGCAAGGTACCGCATCGTTCGGAGTCCTTCGCTAGCGGACGCTAAGCGTTCGATCTCGATGGCGGGTTCTTGACATCACTTTTCCTGTGCCAAGGTGCCGTTATGCGGAGGTCGAGCCGGCAGTTGGAACTTCAATGTCGATAAGCAGCCCTTCGTCCGACCAGGTTTTCTCGAGACGTCCTTGAAGCTGCTTTTCAACCATTGCGCCGACGATCACCGTACCAAAACCTCGCTTGGCCAATTTGGGTGGAGTGGGGGCGCCCACCTCCTGCCACCGGATGTTAAAGCCGGCCCCTGACGGTCCGGGCTTCCAACTGATCGAAAGCCTGCCTTGCGCAGTGGCAAGCGCACCGTGGTGGGCTGCGTTGACAGCGAGCTCATGGAGCACGAGCGCAAGGGGCTGGACGACGGGTGCCGGCATTTTGACATCCGGGCCGCTAAAAACGGCGCGGGTGGCCGCGAACGGCGCCACCTGTTGGCGAATGAGTTCCTCAAGAGAAATGCTTGTCCATCGTCGCGCAGCAAGCAAGCTATGTGCACGGGCGAGCGCGTGAACGCGGTGTTGAATGGCGGCGGCGTAAAGCGCGGGGTCTTCGGCATTGCTCAGGCGGACGATGCTGTCGACGATCGCCAAGACATTCTTGGATCGGTGGTCGACCTCCATGAGCAGGCGATGTTCGGAGGCCTCCAGTGCCTCGATCCGCCGGTATTCCGTCATGTCGATCTGAGATCCAAAAAAATACAGGATCCTTCCGTCATCCCCATGGACGGGACTGAGATGCAAGCGGTTCCAGAACTGCTCCCCGCTCTTCTTATAATTGAGGATCTCGACGCTGATCTCACGCTCGCCGGCGATAGCGGCACGAATTTCGGCGACGGCGATCGGAGACGTCGCGGGGCCCTGCAGGAAACGACAGTTGTGGCCTAGCACTTCTTGGGCCTCGTAACCTGTCAGCTCGAGGAATGCCTTGTTTGCAAGCACGATCGGCTGATCGGCCTTACGCCCATCGGTAACGACCATCGGCATCCTGGTGCGTTCAAATGCGATCGCTGCCAATTCTTTCCGATCGGCAGAAGCTGCTTTTGAAGATGCGGAGGGCAAATCCCCGTGGAGTTTTTCTTTGGTATGGGCTGTCATGCTTCACGCTCACAAGGTCGTCGATTGATAACGTAGCGCGTGTATCTTTGTTTCCGAGACAGTTGCGTGGCTTAGGCGATCGCCGCTCCCGAGATTTGCCGGACAACGTGTCACGGCTGCGGCCTTTGCCAACGCCACGCCGTCCGGTATAAATCAGGATGAGGCCTTTCAGCCTTGCAGGCCCTGAAAGGATCAGACGCAGCATATGATCATGAAACTCTTTTCCAAATCCAGCCGCTCCCGAGAACGCTTTCTCGAAGCGATCCTCCAAAGCGCGATCGAGTATGCGATCATCTCCATGGATCTCGATGGCCTGGTGACCACGTGGAATGAGGGCGCGCGCCGGATTCTCGGTTGGGATGCGGATGAGATTGTCGGCCAGCCTGCGGCGGTCATTTTCACCGAGGAAGACAGGCAGGCCGGGATTCTCCAGCGGGAAATGACTGCCGCCTTGACCGAAGGTCATGGCAATGATGAGCGCTGGCACGTTCGCAAGGACGGCTCGTTGTTCTGGGCGTCCGGTCAGATGATGGCGTTGACGTCGGACGACGGCGAAGTCGAGGGCTTCGTAAAAATTCTGAGGGATCGCACCGAGCAGAGAGAGAATGAGGAGCGACAACGCGTTCTGATGCACGAACTCTCTCATCGTATGAAAAACAC
>NZ_VSZV01000288.1:13523-20736 GCF_008919455.1 Rhizobium sp. PEPV16 | reverse complement strand
TCGATCACGGCACGCATCAATGCTTATTCAAAGGCGCACGACATTTTGCTTCAGCAGAACTGGCTGGGCACGAGCATGGCGACAATCGTCGAGGCGACCGCGATCAATCTCGGACTTGAGACGTCAGGACGTTTCAAGGCGAGCGGTCCTGCGGTTGAATTGGGTCCACAAGCGGCCCTTTGCTTCTCCCTGGTGCTGCACGAACTCGTCACCAACGCCAGCAAGTATGGTGCGCTGTCGGTAGATACAGGGACGATCGAAATCGAATGGTCCGTACGCGATGAGGCGGGCGACCAACGCCTGAACTTCACTTGGCAGGAGGTTGGAGGCCCGACGGTGGAAGCTCCGAGCAAGAAGGGGTTCGGCACACGCCTTGTCAGCTCCAGCCTGTCCGCCTTTGGAGAGGTCGCACTTGATTATGCGCCGACGGGGCTCATCCTAAGGCTGGATGCGCCGCTCCAGAAGCTGCAATATAAAAACTATTCCGACGCTGAGGAATAATTTGCTTACGAAGCTAGGCCGTAGTGACGACGACGCTGCTTTATGAGCTTGTTGCTTGATGGCGCCTAAGTGTATCTGGCCAGATTCGCCCTGCAAGAGTCTTGTTACATCGCGGGGACCGGTCGATTTCAATCACTCCCGTATCAACCGATAGAGCCCCGTATTTTGCCGCGTTTGTGATGAGCTGTGCAGCATGAGAGAGAACGCTAACGTCACCGTTCAAACATGCCCGCAGGCATTCCGTGTAGCGGAGGAACTATATCTTATCGGTGGCGTTTACCGGGACACTCAAAATCCTGGGAGGATAACATCATGAAAACACTGGTCATCTCTGCGGCAGCGCTGTTTCTGTCACTCGGAGGCGCGGCGGTCGCGCAGACGACGACGGTCGTCGTTCCTGGCGAGGTCAGGACCTATGTCGAAAAACAGGAAACGCCATCCGTCACCTTTGAAGGTGACGTCGCGGTCGGTACGGCATTTCCTGACACGGTCGAGATCCACACGATCCCCGATCAGCCTGATTACGGCTATGTAGTCGTCAACAAAAAACGCGTGCTCGTCAATCCGAAGACCCGCACGGTGATTGAGGTCATCAAATAACTTCAAAGTATCGCGGGCCTGCTTCCAAGGCCCGCGATTCCTCTATCATTCAACCTTCGCCCGCATTGCGTACCGTTCGCTCGGGGCGCGAGAGTTTCAGCTTGGCATCCACCGCAGCCAGCCGCATCAGATGACGTCGTAATCGCGGGGTCTCCTTTGGGCATTCGAGACGCGAAGGAGCAATACGATCGTCGAATTTCAATCTCTTCATTCGCGGCTGATCTTCACGGTTTGCTGTGGTCGTCCCGAGACGAAGGCAGTGTTGTATTCCGCGCAGACCCTTCTGGAGTACAAGCCGAACCACGAAACACGGGTCGCTTCGTAAAATCACCCCAATGGTCACGAGTGACAGATACGTTCTCCGAGCTTGTCGGAATTCCCAAAACGCATATTTTCGAGTGGCGTCGATTGCACTTCCGATCGCGTATCGGGGGAGCTGCGGATTTGCGGCCAGCGAACGCCTGACGACTTCCAGAGCACTTTTGCCCATGCGCAGGTGATCGGAAGACATGCTGCCTGGATGCTTTCGATATCCCACCAGCCGTTCGGGAACGACTTCGATGAAGTAGCGTGCGGCTAGCTTGAGCTCGAAATCGAGGTCTTCGCAGCCTCCAATGCCGGCTGCTGCATATGAGCTATCAAACCCACCTATCGCAAGGGCGACGTCACGCCGGACGAGAAGCGCGCTTCCATTCCCTATATACTTAACATTTAGATGCCGGGCATAGATATATCCTCTTGCAACATCGGAACTGCCAGGGCGAATGATCTCGTCGTCCTCGTTGATGATGTAATGCAGCGTGTAGACGGCAGCCCAGTGCGAGGACAGCCGGTTGAGCGCGTTCACCTGTTTTTCGATTTTCGTTGGGTGCCAGAGATCGTCCGCATCAAGGAATGCCACGAATCGACCTGATGATGCCTCGATCCCAGTATTCCTCGCGGCGGCGACACCGCGGTTGGGGGTGGACAGGAGGCGGATTCGTGAGTCTGACATCGCTGTCTGCTCGACGAGTTTTGCAGTGTCGTCCGTGGAACCGTCGTTGACAACGATAATCTCCAGGGCGGCGTAGGTCTGGCGCACCGCGGACCGAAGCGTGCGCTCGATGTAAGTGGAAGCATTGAAGGCCGGGATGACTACCGAGACCAGAGGCTGGTCAGAATGAAATGTGTCTGGTCGATCTTCATCTTTATATGAAAGCATTGCAGATCTCTCGCCACGTCAATCACAAAGATACTTTCGTATAGGTGAAGGGACTGCTTTTTGATTTCTGCCGTTTCCGTACATTCAATTCGGGGCGGACAAATCCCAGCCGCCGACATTGTTGGAACGTCGTCAACAAGCCTACACTCTAACTTTGTTCTGCGGGCGCAAACGGACTTTGGTCCGACGTAGACCCTCTACTTTTGGAGAAGAGATTAGATATGTCAGCCGCACGTTGGTGAAAAACTGGAAGCGTTCGGGCCTGGCGTCAAGATCTGGTCCTTCGACACTTCTTCCACGCGGGTCGCTGACAGGGAGCGGGCGGGCGATCTCAGTGAGGCATCCCGATCTCGGACCTTAGTTGGGGATGCTTGAGACTGAAGTCCTACACGTGGAACGGCTTGTAGCGGGGAGTGTTTTCGATTGGCGACGCCAGAGAGCGCCGCGCCGATTTTGTAGCCGCCCTGGAGACGAAACATGCGTCTGCTCATCGTCGAAGACGAACCGGGAATCGCTCTGGTGATCGAGGACGTCGCGATCGACGCCGGATTCGAAATCACTGGCATCGCGGGAAACATGTCAGAGGCTCTGGAGCTCGGCTCCGAAGCGGACATCGCCATCATCGACGTCCGGCTTGGGGATGGACTCACCGGGCCGTCCATTGCCCGCGCCCTCTTTTCCGGGTTTGGACTTGGTGTGGTGTATTTCACCCTGAACCCCGGCTTTGTCGAAAATCCGGAGGGCCGAGCTGTCGTCACCAAACCGGCGAGCCCCGAAAGAATAGTGGACGCGTTGTCTATGGCAGCCAAGAACGCAAGAACGCATCGCGTCGCGAGCGGCCCCACCTTCCACTGAACGCTTGAGGCGCCGTTGATCGGTTTCCTCCACCCCAACGTAAGCGCTGTTTGTCTGGCACCTTGACCGCGAGCGTATTGCCGTTTCGAATAGTATCGCTGTGTCAGAGATCGCAGCAATGCGCCAAAAGCGGTCATGTCGAACGGGTTGGCGATGACCAAAATGGGGCCGGAAGGAGACTGGCAGGTTCTGAGAGCGAGGCCAAGAAGGCAGACTTACGCGGTAAGCCGCGCCGGGCATCCCGTGAATCACAGCTCCAGAGGCGTGTCTTGGAAGTATTTTCCGGGAGAGGCACCGAAGGCCGCCCGAAAAACCGCGATGAAGGCGCTGGGGCCTGAGTAGCCGAGTGCAAAAGCGATGTCGCCGACGCTTCGGCCACCGGCGAGCCACTCCACCGATTTCAGCAGTTTCGCCTGCTGTCGCCAGGCGCGGAAACTCATCCCTGTCTCAGATTGGAAGTGACGCTGGAAGCTACGTGGGGACATGGCCGCACGTGACGCAAGCTCATCGAGAGGCCAATCTGCGCCCGGCTCATTCCGCATGTCTGCGGCGATGTCCCGGAGGCGTTCGGATGCCGGCAACGGGAGAGACAACGGTGCGACCGGACTCGTCTGGAGCTGGTCGAGAATGACTGCCACAAGTCGTTCGGCGCGGAGGCTGCCCGCATCCGCGCGAGGTATTTCCAGAAACGCCAGGATTAGCTCGCGCAGGAGCCGCGTCGTACCGATCACGGAGACTTCCGGTGACAGGCTCGCCACCGCGTCGGGGCGGAAAAAGAGATAGCTGCGCTCCGTCTCCTGCAGGTAGGTCACCTCGTGGAGGACCCCGGACGGCACGAACACGGCGCGTTCGGGCGGGACGATGAAGTAACCCCGCTCCGTCTCCAGCCTCAGCGAACCCCGCACGATCTGGAAAAGCTGCGCCCGGTGGTGCGTATGAAAAGCGTAGGTCCGCCCGGCGGGCTCTGCTCCGCCCTGAGCGACAGCGGTATGCGGATAATCTCCGAACCCGTCTTCCGGCAAATGAACGTTGATCAGGTTGTCGCGGGCAATCATGGCGGCTCAGAGACATAATTTGTCAGACTGCCGATAACACGTCTGACGGCAATTCACTAGGTTGGCATTAACTCAGCACAACTTGGACGAAGGTCATGACACTGGAATTCCAAATAGCCGAAATCCCGGAGCGCCTTGCCCGCGGCCTTCTGACGAAGCTACCAGCTTTGAGGTTCGGAGCCTCCGTCGTTGTGGGCTGGTGGCAACGTAGCGAGACCGAACACGCACTGCACCGACTATCGGATCGTGATCTGGCGGACATAGGTATTGCGCGTCGCGATATTCGCGAGTTCGCTTGGACTGGCACCGTCGCAGCCAGCGAGCGACGAAACAGATCACCGGCCGCCGCCATGGATGCGCTTGCCTCCGGGGAATCCCATGCCCCGCGCGGATGGGTGGAAGCCCTCGCTGATCCCTTTCGCGACGGCTCACGAATTGATGCGATGTCCACGAAGCCGCGGTCAACGCGATAGCGCCGTCGGTCTTGAAACAAGCGTTACCAGAGAGGCAGACAGAATGCATGATGACGGGCTTTTCGACGAGAAGATCGCTGCGACCTACGATGATGATAAAGGCATCTCTGCGCCAGAGGTGATCGAGCCGGCCGTTGATCTCCTGGCCGAGCTCGCAGGAGGCGGGCGCGCCTTGGAATTCGCGATCGGAACCGGACGTATCGCACTTCCTCTCGCGCGGAAAGGGGTGCAGGTGGAGGGCATCGAGCTTTCGAGGCCGATGGTGTCTCGCCTTCGCGCTAAAGAAGGAGGCGCGGAGATCTCGGTAGCGATCGGCGATATGGTAACGACGGATGTCGCGAGACGGTTCTCACTCGTCTACCTGGTTTTCAATACGATAAACAACCTGACATCGCAGGACGCTCAGCTCGCCTGCTTCCGGAACGCAGCCGCGCATCTCGAACCTGGTGGACACTTCCTGATTGAGGTCGGCGTGCCGCCGCTTCAGCGGCTGCCGGTCGGCGAGACGATCCTGGCGTTCGACCACGGCGAAACGCATTGGGGCGTCGACGAGTACGACGTGGTGAACCAGAATTTCTCGTCCCATCACATCTGGCTCCGTGACGGAAGCTATGAGCGATTCTCAGTACCGTTTCGTTATGCCTGGCCAGCTGAATTCGACCTTATGGCGCGACTGGCTGGTTTAAGGCTCAAAGAGCGTTGGGGCGGCTGGAAAAAGGAGCTGTTCACGCAGGTCAGCGATAAACATGTCTCCGTCTGGCAGAAGGTTGAAGGTTAGGACGCGTGGAGCGAAGCGTCATCACCCTCGTCCGCAACGCGCCGATGGGAAGCCGGCCGCTTTCAACGCCATGCCGCTGCTTCCGGTCACAAGCAGCAGGCAACGAGAGCATCTCCTGCATCTTGGCTTTATCGTTGGCGTGTCCGCTTTCAGGATCTGTTGAAGCCAGCCCAAACGACCGACATTAGGCGCAAAGCTGCCGTCCTCGCGCGACGAATTGACGGTCTCCTTCGGGCCGACGCGGACTTCAGCCGTGTGTACGCTCAGGGTAATTCCACGGCATTAGCTCGTCGATCCGGCTCTGCTTATGGCCGTAGACAAGGCGGGTGAGCGTGGCGGACAGGTAGGCGAACGGATCGGCGGCATTAAGCTTGCAGGTTTCTATCAGCGAGGCGATGGTCGCCCAGTTCTCCGCTCCCGCGTCGTGCCCAGCGAAGAGTGCATTCTTACGATTTAGTGCTATCGGCCGGATGGTCCGTTCTACGGAATTGTTGTCAATCTCGATGCGACCGTCGGTCAGGAAGATGCCGAGGCCATCCCAGTATTTGGCGATATAGGCGAGCGCTTCGCCGAGTGGCGACTTGCCAGCGACGCGGGTGCGATGATGCGCCAGCCAAGTCCGCATGTCGGCGATCAATGGCGCTGATCGTTCCTTCCGCCCGGCGAGGCGAGCTTCTGGGGAAAGACCGCGCAGCTCGTCTTCGATGCGATAGAGTTCGCCGATCCGCTTCACGCCTTCGACGGCAATCGGTGCCGAGCCGTTGCGGGTAATCTCGACCAGCTTACGCCGCGCATGCGCCCAACAATAGGCTAGCCGGATGTCGAGACCGACACGATCCGCTGCGATCAGCCGATTATATCCGGCATAGCCGTCCACCTGAAGGACGCCCGTAAACCCTTGTAATATCCGCTCGGCATGGTGCCCGCCGCTTCACCAGGGAGGTTCTGACTGGATACAGCAACATTGCTAAAACCTCCCTGGTGTCCTCTCAACAAGGATGAGGAAAATTTAAGCGAGATAGCGCCGAGGGGAAGACGGACCTAGGTCTGACTGGCGCTCCAGGACCTGCTTCTCCTGGCAGGATTGAAGTAATTGAAGCTCCGTGGATGGACGGAACACGAGGACGATATGAAGTTCGGTTCCGACAAGCCAGCCATGAAGAGTGCTGCTCCCAAGGCCATAATCGCGACAATCGAAGCGGCCATTTCCGCTGATCACGAGATCAGAAATCTGAATCGGCATACCATGTCGTTTCGCCGACGCCACGAACCACTCACCGTGAAACCTGCGGGCGGCAAAATCACGATATTGCACTGGCCTAACTAAAAGTGTTCAGTCGCTCCTATAGTGTCTCTCTGGACGTTTTCCGCACACTTGCCATGTCTCTATCGAATAGCCAGCCGATGGACCGCGGATGGCTTTTCTTCAGCCCGAGGAGACGGAGAGTGCAGCTTGACAGCCATTAAGATAGCGATTGTGGACGACCACCCTCTTTTTCGAGAAGGGGTGAGCCGCAGTCTGTCCGAAATCAAGGATTTCGTCGTTGTCGGAGAAGGGGCAAGCGCCGATGACGCGGCCGCGCTGGCGGCGTCCCATGTGCCTGACGTCCTTTTGCTCGATGTATCCATGCCCGGAGGAGGTATCGATGTGATTTCCGAAATCGTGGCGCGAAGCCCGCAGACAAAGGTCCTGATGCTGACCGCCTCGGAGGAAGTCGACACCCTTATCGCGGCCCTGCGACGAGGCGCA
>NZ_VSZV01000288.1:0-13464 GCF_008919455.1 Rhizobium sp. PEPV16 | reverse complement strand
CGCCGACCATGCGCGCCAAGGCCGAAAAAACTCTTCTCGACAGACCGGCTTCACTCACTTCCCGCGAAACCGAGGTGATAGCATTGGTAGCAGAAGGACTTTCAAACAAGCATATTGCGCGCCGCCTGGACCTCCAGGAGAAAACGATCAAGCATCACATGACCGAAATATTGTCAAAGCTTGGCGCCACCAATCGAACGGAAGCAGCAATCAGATGGCGCCAGTGCGCCTAGCGGAGGTAGCGTAGCTACGGCACCGGAAGGCGCACGGGCTGATCGCCAAGGATTCGAGGTCGCCGACCGTTCGGATTTCTATCCGCGTCCTACAAACGCAAAGCATTCCGAATTTATGGCGGCGTTGGAAGTCATCAGGGAGGTTCTGACTGGAGTTGGGCAACATGCTAAAACCTCCCTGACGTCCTTGCAAGAATTACGAGCCTGACGTCCTTGCATGGATCAGGAAAGTCTAAGCCGGATCGTGCCGGGGGAAAGGCGGACTTAAGTCCGGCTGGTGATGTCAGGGCCCGATGCTCATATGTTATGCGAGGTAATGTGAAGGTCCGTTGAGGGGCGGCACAGGAGGAGAATATGAAGTTCGGCCCCGATAACTACAATCACGAAGAGCGCTGCTCGCAAGGCCATAGTTCGGCGTCTACCATCGCCACAATCGAAGCAGCCCTTTCCGCCGATCCGGATATCGACAGCAGTGCCATCGAAGTCAGGATGCTCGGCCCTGTCGTCCTGCTCGAAGGCTTTATAACCAAGGCTGTGGACCGCGACAAAGCCATCTCGCTTGCTGCGATGATCGTCGGCTGGGAGAACGTCCAGGACCGGATGCTCAGCCGCTTTCCCACGCAATAGCCAGCTGAATCCTACGGCTAGGACCAAGGTCGGAGCGGCCCCGGTCTGAAGTCCGACGTCGGGAACACTTCCTCGATCTTGCGGTTTGTCTCCTCAGCGGAACCAACCGCATCCAAGGAGGAAAACAGATGAATATCAAACTAGTAGGAATTGCCGCGGGCATCCTGTTGGCATCGACTTCTGCCTTTGCGCAGTCGTCCACAGTGACGGGCGCTGCAGGCGGTGCTGCAACGGGTGCGATTGTCGGCGGCCCGGTGGGTGCTGCTGTCGGCGGCATCGTCGGCGGCGTGGCAGGTAGCGTCATCGATCCGCCGCCGCCGAAGGTGGTGACCTATGTTCAGCAGGCTCCGGCCCCGACCACGCGCGTCGTGGTGAAGGAGAAGGTCGTCGTCGGGCAGCCCCTGCCGGAGACCGTGGTCGTCACGCCAATTCCCGATGATCCGAAATATGCATACGCGATCGTCAACGATCAGCGTGTGATCGTCGAACCTTCCTCCCGGAAGGTCATCCAGGTCATCCAATGACCGACGGGCGGCTCCAACGGCCCCCTTCCCACAGTGTCCAACCTCGTAGTAGGCATGGTCCCGGCGGCGTTTTGCGCGCCGCCGGAATCCCGGGAGCAATCAAGCGGGCCAACCCGAAAACGTGATGAAGGCGGCCGGTTTGCGAAGCCGCCTCCTGTTTGGTCAGGCCGTCCGCCTGAGCATTCTCGCAACAGCGATGAGGATGCAGGCTCCGATGAAGCCCGCGATCAGATAACCCAGCCATCCGCCAAGGGCGACGCCGAAGAGCGACAGGATAAAGTTGGCGACGATGGCGCCGACAATACCGAGAATGATGTTCATCAGCACGCCCATGTTGCTCTTCATGAGCAATTCGGCGAGCCAGCCGGCAATGCCGCCGATGATGATGGCGGCGATCCAGCCGATACCTGCACTTTCCATAGCAATTCCCCCTTGTGAATGATGAGCGGCCGGCGCGGGCAATCACGTCTCGCAGATCCGGGCTAAACCGATTGCCGAGCGACAAGACTGTAATCTTCGCCGCGCCAGTTGGTTCCATAAGCCCGCGCCCCAAAGCGCTCGCGTGCCCCTCCCCGATCGGCTTCAGGTCACTTGTCGGCCGCGGGCCAGTCGTTCGCCGGCTCCTCTATCACCGCAACATCGTCCTCTGCAGGATCGGGATCGCGCTCGAGGGCTGCGCGCAGATTGCCGATCTCCTTGATGATCGTATCGAAGACGTCCTGCTGCCTGGCCCCGGCCACAACGCAGTCGTCGACGAGATGCTCCAGCTTTGCGCGGAGCCCGGCCTTCCAATTATTTTTGTTCATAACCTTCTCCTCCTCTGATCGATCCACACGGAGCATGGTCGCTCGCCTGTTCCACCGCCTTTGATGGGCGGGCGGCGGTTGCCTCACTGAGGAGACAGTGATCGATGTGTGGCCCTGGTTGGCGGTTCGATCCTCGCCAATCCTGTTGTCCGGGATGAGATCGCGGCGAACGGGTAAGGTGCTCTCCTGGCATTTCGTTGCCCGCACCGAGAAATCGGAAAAACCGGTGCGTTCACCATCTCCGTCACGTCCGATTGGCACGCCGCGACCTCGGCGGATTAACCGATAGCCGCAGCAACGGTTCCGCCCGGCCTGGACTCTTTGCGTCCATGATCGCCACCCGCTTCGAAAAGCACAGCGAAAACTACCTTGCTCTCGTCAAACTCGCTTCTGGCAGAAAGCCTGTTGCGGCTTGACGATTCGGTGAGCTAGAAAGCCCTTCGGACGCTCGCAGAGGCGTTCAGGCAGGAGCCCGACCATGATCAAGATGAGCGTCTATTATCCGGCCGATGGCGGCTCGAGGTTCGATCACGACTACTACCGCACCCGCCACATGCCACTGATCCAGGAACGGCTCGGCGATGCCTGCCTGCGCTACGAGATCGAAAAGGGCCTTGCGGGTCGCGAACCTGGAAGCGCGCCGAAGTTCGTCGCGGCGTGCCACGTCTACTCGCCGACCCTGGAGACATTCCAGGAGGCGTTCGGTCCCCACCGCGCGGAGATCGTCGCGGACGTCGCCAACTATACGGACATCGCGCCCATCGTGCAGATCAGCGAAATCGTTGGAGGCTAGGGGCTTCGGCGCGTCAGGCGTTTCGCGACAAGCTATAGGCGGTCCGTGCCTTCCCGAACCTTTAGAATACGGTCGATCAGACCCCATTCCAATGCTTCTTCCGCCGTCATGAAGCGATCGCGATCCATCCCGCGCTCGAAGTCTTCATAGGAGCGTCCGCAATGCTCCGCGTAGAGCCGCGTCATGCGCTGCTTGGTCTTCAGAATTTCTTCGGCGTGAATCAGCATGTCGGAAGCCTGGCCTTGGAAGCCACCGGATGGCTGGTGAATGAGGATACTGGCATTGGGCAAGGCAGCTCTTCCGCCGGCCTCGCCTGCCATCAGCAGGAACGATCCCATAGAACGGGCTGTCCCCATGCAAAGCGTATGAACTGGCGCGCGGATAAAGCGCATGGTGTCGTACATGGCGAAGCCGCTGGTCACGACGCCGCCCGGAGAATTGATGTAAAGATTGATCGGCTTGTTTGGATTCTCGGCCTCGAGGAACAGTAACTGCGCGCAGACCAGAGCGGAAACGGTATCGTTCACCTCGCCGTTGAGGAAGATGATGCGTTCGCGCAGAAGGCGGGAGTAAATGTCAAAAGACCGCTCCCCTCTGCTGGATTGTTCTACGACCATAGGGACGAGTTGCATCGCTTCGCGCATCGGCGAACTCCAATCTTCCAGAATTTAAAGGGGAGAGCTTGCCGCGTCAGGCGGCGAGCATGAGGGCCGGACTGTTGCTGTTCGCGGCCGTTTCCGCCATCCGCTCAAGTCTCGCGTCGGTGAGCTCGTGGATAATGCGCAGGCGGGTGCCGCCGGTCGCGTTCGGGACGATCGTGAACGTCACCGTGCTTTCAAGGAAAGGTGGGGCATCGTCGCGCAGGCTATAACGGACTACCTCGCCAGGTGTGATCGTGGCCGGGGTGGGATCGGCTAAAGCGTCTTTCGGCAACCAGTTTTCTCGAAATTCCGGAATGCTGATTGCACGCCAGACCTTTTGCGGCGGTTCATCCAGATCGAATTCCAGTTCGATGCCGTCTTTCTGCTCCTTGGCCTTTCCATCGTTCATTGGTCCATATCCTTCAGCAAGACCTTGAGAGCTTCGATGCGGGCAGGCCAGTAGGCGCGATATTTCGCCAACCATTGTGCGATGAGAGCCAGCCCCTCCGGATCGACTTCGTAATTCACGAAACGCCCCTGCCGTTCTTCCCTCACGAGCTTTGCGCTCCGCAAAACCGAGAGGTGTTGCGACATTGCCGGCTGGCTGATCTCCATGCCCTCACGCAGGGCACTGGCGTTCATGCCGCCTGCCGCCAGCTTCTCGAAGATCGCGCGGCGGGTCGGGTCAGCCAAGGCTCGGAAAATATCATTCTCGATCATGCATACACATAAGCACATACTTATGCGATTCGCAAGTCCGGAAAGCTCTGTCGCAAAAGTTGGAGTTTCGCGGCGGATTTTTGCGACGCACGTTACCGCGGTGAACGTCTCTTCGCTCGACTTGGCTTTTGACAAATCACAAACGCTCCGCCAGCAGACCGGCCGCCAAGGCATGGAATGCCTCGACCGCCTTTGGCATCACGCTCTGCGGATCTTCGCTCGCGGCGATCCAGAGGGCGGCATTGAGAGCCGCGCCGCTCAGCAACCGGGCCGCCGCCTCCGCGTCGAGCGGCTTGAGGATGCCTTGGGCGATCAGGCGCTCAACCGTGCTCTTGGTCACCTGCAGGCAATTGTTCTGGCTCGGCCACTGCGAGGGATCGCCCAGCACCGCAGGTCCGTCGAGCAGGACGATGCGCTGGACTTCCGGATTGAGCGCCATCTCGATATAAGCAGCACCCTCGGCAAGCAGGCGCTGCCAATCACTGCCCGCGCGCGCGCCAATCTCTTGAGCGCGCACCGCCATCTCCGTGTCGATCTGATCGACAACCGCCGCCAGGAGCCCGCGCTTGTCTCCGAAGTTGTGATAGAGCGCGCCCCTTGTCAGGCCGACGTCGGCGGTCAATTCGTCCATCGATGCTGCCAAATAGCCCTTTTCCGCAAAGCTCTTGCGCGCCGCCGCGATCAGCTTGGCGCGGTTTTCCTGCATCGTTTCGCTGCGTTTCCTAACCATCCGATTCCTCAATTTCATATACGAAGCGTATATGGACTTGACATACGATGCGTATCTCATACATTTCACATACGATCCGTATACCAAATGGGGCGCGAGATGTGAAGCGATACGTCGCGCTCAACGGTCGTTGTCAACAATGAAGAGAGATCAGAATGACCCAACGCGAAGCAATCTTTCCAGCCGATCGGCACGCTCTTTACGAAAAGCACGGCTATTCCGCCGCGATCCGATCCGGTGATCTGCTGTTTGTATCCGGACAGGTCGGCAGCCGTCCGGACGGGACTCCCGAACCCGATTTCGAAAGCCAGGTGCGGCTCGCCTTTGAAAACCTCAAGGCGACGCTGAGTGCCGCCGGCGCAACGCTGGATGACATCGTCGACGTCACCAGCTTCCACACCGACCCCGAAAACCAGTTCGGCACGATCATGGCCGTCAAGCAGGAGATGTTCAGCAAGCCGCCCTACCCGAACTGGACGGCCATCGGCGTCAACTGGCTGGCCGGCTTCGACTTCGAGATCAAGGTGATCGCCCGTATTCCGTGAAGTCACTGACATTGCCGGGGCTGCATCCGTCACCGCACGACGTGCCGTCAGGAGAGCGGCCCCGCGCTGTCACCCCTGGGACATTTGACAGCAGCACAACTTTAGGAGTTAGAGGATGAGCCTCACACCGAGGGGCTTCCTTGAAGCGCGCCCGTGGATCGTCGGTTACCCCACACCGTTACTGTCTGCTTACATTGCCCCGGCGCCGCAGAAAATGACCCCGCAGCGCGCCGTGTTGCCATATATTTAGAAAAATCAATTGCATAATCTCTGGGAACAAAGAACTCGCTTGCGTGTTTTCAGCGCATGGATCGTCATCTGATCCGCAAAATGAGAGGAAACACATATGAAGAAGATCGTCTTTGCGGCGACCATTCTCTGCGCGTCCGCCGTTGCAGCCCTTGCCCAGACAACGCCGGCTCCATCTGCGGATGGAAATACACCTGCGGTTGCAACTCCGGACACCAAAAATCCGACTGCGCCGGTTGAAGGCGCCAACAGTTTTACCGAAGCCCAGGCGAAGGATCGCATTACGGAAGCGGGTTACACCGACGTCAAGGATCTCAAGCTCGATGACAAGGGGATCTGGATGGCCGCCGGCATGAAGGACGGGAAAGCCGTCTCCATTGCTCTCGATTATCAAGGCAACATCGTCGCCAAGTAACCCCCAAGGAGAAGCAGGATGAGAACTGTAACCGGACTTTTCGACGACTATTCGGACGCTCGCTCCGCCGTCAGCAAATTGGAAGCTGCAGGCATTCCCTCGAACGACATCAGCATCGTCTCCAACAAGGCTGGCCGCGGTGATGGCGACTCTGACGTTGCCGAGGACGCTGCGACCGGCGCCGGCATCGGCGCTGCCGTGGGTGGCGCCGGCGGCCTGCTGACCGGATTGGGCCTGATGGCCATTCCCGGTGTCGGACCGGTGGTTGCCGCAGGCTGGCTTGCCGCAACTGCGGCCGGGGCTGTTGCCGGCGCCGTCGCGGGCGGTGCCGCTGGTGGCCTGATCGGCGCCCTCACCGACTCCGGCGTCCCGGAAGACGATGCTCACCTCTATGCCGAAGGTGTCCGCCGTGGCGGCAGCCTGGTCACCGCCAAGGTCGACGACGCCCGCGCCTCCGAGGCGCAGGCTATTCTCCAGGGTTCAAACTGGGTCGACCCGGTCGAACGTCGGCGCGCCTATAACGAGCAGGGATGGACCCACTTCGACGACACGCTCGATCCATATGCGCCTGAGCAGATCGCGCAAGAGCGCGACCGGTATCGACGGACGATCTAACCGGCCTTGATTTCAACCCTCCTTGCACGTAGCAAGGAGGGTTGAAGCGTTGATCTCACGCAGAGCAGCGGGATACCAATCCGCTCAGTTTCCGGTGGCCAATTGTCACTCGTCGCAACCGGCTCAGGTAGTCTTGAGCGTGCCATTCATCCCTTCCGGATAGAAGCCGCCCTTGCTCACTCCGTCCTTGTCAGTGAGGTAGACGATCCGGAGCACCTCCTGCGGCGTTCTGGTGAATGCAATCGCATCGGGCGTCGAGGGAACGATGTTGGCTTTTCCGTCCCCCTGGATCCCCTGGTCCTTATCGTCTGATCCGTCGATTTTATCACGGGCATCGGAGACCGCATTGGCGGCCTTCCAGGCTTCCTCTCCCTTTCGGTATAACGTAGATCGCGCCATTCCCATGTGATAGGCCTCGACCGCCAGGATGCCTGCGGCTGCGGCGAGGAAGTCCTTGTTTTTCAGAACTGTCGTCGCACCGGCATAGGCGGTGACGCCGACATCCTCGAACACCATCCCGCCGAGAACGAAGTTCGTCTCGTTGCCGAAGGGGTCGAAGTTCGGCCCGAGGCCCGCCGCTTGCGCGACGGCTTTGAAGCCCGCATCGAAATCGATGGCCGGTCTGTCAACCGCGTTGGTTCCAAGCGTCTTGCGGTAGAAGCGGACGTGCGCGAGTTCGTTTTCCGCGACTTCCCGCATGAATTTGCCGATGGCGGGCGTCTCGAACGAGACTTGCTTGCCACCAACGACGTCGCCGGGTTTGGAACCGGCATCGGCTGCGTCGATGCCCATTCCGGTGGTGCCGCGGAGGTAGTATTCAGCCTCCATATATTCGAGGTTGAGCGCAAAGCGGAAAATGTCCTCGTCCGATATGTCCTGTGCCAATACCGGCGAAGGCCGCGCAATTCCGCTGAGTGCCGCTCCGGCACCGAGTACGATAAGTCCCTGAAGCGACTGACGCCGGGATAGGTGAAGTGGGCCCTGCATGGCGGTCTCCTATGTTTGTTGATTCAGCACCGCTGTCAGCACCGCGGCACCGAATGCGTTTGCCTGACGATTAGATGATCCGGGCCGCCAAAATATTCCCGTGTCCCGCTACAAAGGCCCTGCGAAAAGAGCCGGCGTAATCTCGGCGTGGACGGCGTCTAGCTAGGTGCGCTCAGTCGCCGCGTTCAACAGATGGGTATCCGTTCGAACCAGGCGAATTGAGAGCCGATCGAGGACTGATTGCGCGAGGCGGTCACAACGAGCGCCAGCGAAGAGAAACGTATCCGTGAACACGGTGGCGAGCTGGTCCCGCAGCGCCTCGCGGAGCAGCCGGCGTGCGCGATAAAGACGGGTGCTCACTGTCTGAGGTCGCAATGCCAAAAGAAAAGCCGTTTCCTCAATGCTCATTTCCTCGACGTCCCGCATGACAAAGACGATGCGAAAGGGCTCCGGCAAGTTACCGACGGCGCGCTCCAGCAGGCCGCGGATTTCAGCGAGAGCGGCCGCCTCTTCGGGATCAGGCTTGTGTGCGCTGAACGGAGCGACCATGCCTTCGATGGCTTTCGCGTCTACGGTAGGTCGCCTTTTCCGGCGGCGTCCCAGCGCCTCGTTAAGTGCGATCCGGGTGAGCCAGGTCGACAGCCGCGCCTCCGCGCGGAATTCGGCCAGATGGGTGAAGGCGTGGATATAGGTCTCCTGAAGTACGTCCTCCGCCTCGATGTCGTCATTCAGGACGGCGCGGGCGACCCGGTGAAGCCGCAGATTGTGACGCTTGATGATTAGCCAGAATGCGGCAGGGTCAAGCTGTCGCGCGTGTTCAACCAGCCCCGCGTCGTCAAGGTCCTCGATCCTCACTGCCTCGGTGGATCCGCTCGGCTTCATCATGGGCGCTCCAGATGCATCAGCTTACTATGAGATAAGCGATTTGAAGAAGCACAATGGCGGCTCGCTACCAATACGAAGTGACCATCAAGGACGTGGCCAGGAGCCGACTGGAACCAACCAGACCAATCCCTGCCAAGGTCGAGACGTTGACGTTCGTATCGTGAAATCTCGCGATGAATCGCGGACAAGTCCGAGCTTTCGCATCACGCTTTGGGAGCGGAGGTTGTCACCACTGGTATATGAGACGATTTGGTCTAGCCCGACATCATGGATTGCGTGAGAGAGGGCTGCTCTGGCACTCTCGAAAGCGTAGCCATTCCCCCATACCCCTCGTCGAAATCGCCAACCCACTTCGTAGTGGGAACCCAGAGGATGTTTTGGGTCCATCCGCGGCATCACCCCGCAATAGCCTAGGAAATTGCCATTCACGTCTTCCGCAGCCCATCGCGCGACACCATGCTCGGCTTGTGCGGCGAGGTAGCGGGCAAATTTGAGATCGCTTTCGACATTGTCGATTGGGCCGCCGAGGTCCGCCATGACTTCTGGGTCGGCGTGCATCTCGGCAAATGGCGACCGGTGATGGTCGGCGAAATGGCGCAATTTCAGGCGCGTCGTCTCAATCACTTTGGGTTCCCGCTTGATCCGTCGCACCTACGCTAAATGCCATTGCGACCATAACAACGGCGGGTCTCTGGCGCAAAGCCGTCGCAATGCGCCAGGAGCCGGAACGCGTGCCCTCGGGCCGCCCGAGCCCGCGGCGATCACCTTCGGTGCTAGAGACCTGAGACATTTCGATCGCTGACCCGCCGCAAGTGCAGGGGCACGTCTTCTATGTCGGCGAGCTTGCCATGCTTTTTGAGAAAGCGACTGAAATTCGCCGCGACGACCGACGCGGGAAGTTGCCGATTGGCTGCTTTCCGGCAGGCGTCCAGCATCACCTCATAGGTGATATCGCGTTTCTCCTGTGGCCATTCGTCGAGAAAATCAAAGACATCGTCAAGCTCGGCGATCTCCTGCGCGAAGTACTTCCGTTGCGCGTAAATCGGGTGTTCAAAAGTATCGAGTGCCATCGTTTACCTCCTTTCATGGCGTGAGTGCCGCTGATTTAGGCAACGGAATTCCGCTCTTCAAGATCGCGGTTTGGCTGAGATCGTCATCGGGATGGCTTGACGCCAGGACGTATGTCCTCGTGCGTGATCATAGAGCGCCGAGTGACGAACTGGGATCTCGGTGGAGGGCTGGTTAAAGCCTATAGCTTCAGGTTAGTCGCCGTGAGTTGGCCGACCTCAATCAATTCGCAAATCGTTTCAGAAATTACACTGAACGGCCGAACAGTTCACAATCACCTCTTGCCGTTCGTAGTACCACAACAGACCTTGCGCGATAACAGTCGAGACCGCGACAACCAATATCATCTGTCGGAGCGTGAGGGATTTCCAAAACATAGACCGAGCTAGAAGTAGGCAGTTCGTCATTCCTGCCGGAAACATCAAAACTGGCACCCATGAAACAACTTCTGCTTCAAATCGGTCTTTCGACGAACAGCACAAGAAGTATTTTTGGTCTTCCGAAAGCCCAAGAATGACCTCGGTCACCGCTATATACCCACTCCAAACCACCGACACCGGGCCAAGAAGAAACCCCACGACAGCGACGACGAGGAATGCCCCGAATAAAAACAGGAATGGCTTGAGGCCAATCATAAAAGCGAGTGTTTTCAGAACGAGGAAGACTGGCGATGCCAGAATACAAAGCAACACCGCCGATGCCCAACCCCGCTTTTGTCTCTGAGCTGGAAGGTCGATTTCGGCTTGCACATCCATGCGTGGCCCCTCAAATGTGAAAAAGCGAAACGACCATGTGGTGATAGTGCGTGGCCAAAAGCGCTAACTGTATGCTGATCGCACTGTCAAGCCATCTATCGCGCGATCAGTTTGACTCCACACCCAAGAACATCTTTTTGAATCGAACGTCTGCCTTACCAATCCGTAAGTTGTGGCCAAGCCGTCCTCTCGGCTAGATCTCGTCCCCAGGCATGCCGGGAATGATCGGGCTGATGCGAATCCTGCTTATCGAGGACGATACCAAGACGTCCGATTATATCGCCAAGGGTTTTTCCGAGGCCGGGCATGTCTGTGACGTGGTTGGCGATGGCCGCGACGGGCTGTTTCAGGCGCAGCGCGAGGCCTATGACGTCATCGTCGTCGATCGCATGCTGCCGGGTCTCGATGGCCTGGCGATCGTCCGCTCGTTGCGCGCCGCCAAGGTCGGCACATCGGCGCTGTTCCTGACGTCGATCGGCGGCGTCGACGATCGGGTCGAGGGGCTGGAGGCGGGCGGCGACGACTATCTCGTCAAACCCTTTGCCTTTTCCGAGCTGATGGCGCGCGTCAATGCGCTTGGCCGGCGGCCGCCGGTGCAGGAGCAGCGGACGGTGCTGAAGGTTGCCGATCTCGAGCTCGATCTGATCCGGCGGGAGGCCCGCCGCGCCGGTCTGGTGATCGAGCTGCAGCCGCGCGAATTTACCCTGCTCGAGGTGCTGATGCGCGGCGAAGGCCGGGTGATCACCAAGACGATGCTGCTGGAGCGGGTCTGGGACTTCCACTTCGATCCGAAGACCAGCGTCGTCGAGACCCATATCAGCCGCCTCAGGGCGAAAGTCGACAAGCCGTTCCAGGTCCAGCTTCTGCATACGGTCCGCAACACCGGATACAGCCTGCATGCGCCTCGCTAGAACAGGATTTCGAATCCTGTTCGCATTTAAAGAGTAAGAGCATGATGTCGTCCGAAAACCGCGCACACTTTTCGGCATCATGCTCGAGCCTGCGCAGGAGCACGCCGTTCCGGCTTGCCGTCACCTTCGGCGTGCTCTTCGTCGTCACCTTCATCCTGAGCGGCGCGATCATCTACCACATGCTGCGCCTCGGCCTTGAGCGGGATCTCGAACAGTCGCTGAACGAGATGAATTCGCTTGTTGTCTCGACCTACAAGCCCGGTGATACCGAGGATCTGGTCGATACGCTGAACAATTATGCAAGCTTCCAGTCCACCTCCGACGGGCTTTATTCGCTGACGGATGCCGGTGGGCGCAAACTTGCCGGCAATTTCGCCGCACCCCGTATCCCGAACGGCGTCTATACCGTCACCTCCAGGGATGTCGGGCTGAAGGGGCATGAACGCTACCGGATGCAGGTCTCGACCATCGGTCCCTACAGCCTGGTGGTGGCGGAAAATTTCAACGATGTCGACGAGATGCTGCGGATCGTGCTGGTCAGCTTCGAATGGGCCGCCGCGATCGTCGTCGCGACCGCGATCGGCGGCGGCGTCTTTCTCGCCGTTCGCGCCCAGGCGCGGCTGGACAGGGTCGCCCTCACCATGAACGACGTCTCCCACGGCGCGCTCGACGCCCGCATTGCCATCACCGGCAACGGCGACGATCTCGATACGGTGGCGATCCAGATCAACGCGGCGCTGGAGCGGCTGCAGAGATTGGTCGAGAGCATGCGGCAGGTGAGCGCCGATATCGCCCACGACCTGAAGACGCCTCTGAACAGGCTGCGCCTGACGCTGGAGGCCGCGGTGGCCGGAAACGACCAGCAGGCGGATGTTTCGGCGCTGCTTGACGAAGCAAGACACGAGAGCGACCGCATCAACGCCACCTTCGAGGCGCTGCTGCGCATTTCCCAGATCGAGGCCGGCGCCCGCAAGGAGCGTTTCCAGGCAACCGACATCGACGCCGTGCTTGCCGTGATTTCCGAGGTTTATGTCGATGTCGCCGAAGACGCGCTGATGGCGCTTGATATCGCGGAGCGCTGCCCCGCGCTCGTTCGGGGCGACCGCGATCTGTTGACGCAGATGATCGCCAACCTGGTGGAGAACGCGATCAACCACTGCCCGGCCGGAACCGACATCACCGTTTCGCTCCGCTGCCAGGATGGCCGCGCCATCGTCTCGGTCGCCGATACCGGCCCCGGCATTCCCGCCACCGAAAGGGACAAGGTCTTCCGGCGTCTCTACCGGCTCGACAAGAGCCGAGCGACGCCGGGAAGCGGCCTCGGGCTCAGCCTCGTCAAGGCGATCGCCGACCTGCATTCGGCTGAGATTACCATGGCGGACAATCATCCCGGCCTCATCGTTTCGATCGCCTACCCTCTCACTTCGGCAGTTGGTCCCAACTTCTCATCCGCCATGCCGCGAGCCGGCTGAAGCGGGCGGCAAAGCGGCGCAGCTCGGCCGCAGCGCGATACGGCAGGACGCTCCACGGCCGGCGGCGGCCCAGCCGATAGGTCGAAAGCCCTGCCTGGATCTGCGAACAGGGATCGGCCCTTTGGCTGACCGGCAGCGGATCGACGAAGCAAGCGCTCAGCCCATCATCGAACTCCAGATCGAAGGCGAGATCATAGGGCAGGCGCATGGGGACAAGCACACCGGCAATCCAGCCCGCCGCCTTGCGGTTGATCAGATAGGCGCCGGACCCCTTCTCGCGGGTGAGCGCGATGGCGAGCGAGCGCGATGCGGTCAGCGGCTCCACCTTGTGCTTTCGCCCGGTATTGACGGTCGACAGCCGCAGAATGTCCCAGCCCGCCTGGTGCTTAAGGGCGGCGTCGAGCAGCTCGGCCAGATCGTCATCGAAATCGAGATCGTCCTCCAGAATGAGCGCGAACTCGGCATGGCTGCCGAGGAACCGCTTGGCG
>NZ_VSZV01000052.1:0-1827 GCF_008919455.1 Rhizobium sp. PEPV16 | reverse complement strand
CTCGTCACGATGATAGGCGCCGGTGATGCACTTGATCAGCGTCGACTTGCCGGCACCGTTCTCGCCCAGCAATGCGTGCACCTCGCCTCTGCGGAGCGTGAAATCGACCTTATCCAGCGCCACTGCGCCGGGAAAGAATTTCGATATTCCGGAGGCCGCGAGAACGTTCTCGAAATCGTGAATCATAAGGGTCTGTTTTCCTGATATTGACGGCAAAAGCCGCGCCGCGGCCGGACATGACGTCCCAAGGCGGCAAAGGCAGTTCCGCACCGGTCCATGACGGGCCGGTGCGGTTCTACAGCGCCCTCGCCTTTTCCAGACGCATAAGGACGCTGTAGCGCTTTGAGTTGCTGCATGATCTTAACCGGAAATCGAATTCCGATTTCAGGAATGATGCAGCGGCGTCACATCAGATCAGTAGCCCTGACCCTTCTTCTCTTCGTAGACCTTCATCGGCTCGTCGGCCGGCGTGTAGAGCTTCGACTCGGTCTGGATCCACTTGGCCGGAGCCTTCTTGTCCTTCAGATAGGCTTCGAGCGCATCGAAGGCCGGACCAGCCATATTCGGCGTCAGCTCGACCGTGGCATTGGCCTCGCCTTCGGACATGGCCTTGAAGATATCCGGCACGGCGTCGATGGAGACGACGAGGATATCCTTGCCGGGCTTCAGACCGGCTTCCTTGATCGCCTGAATGGCGCCGACGGCCATGTCGTCGTTGTGGGCGTAGAGAGCGCAGATATCCTTGCCGCCATTCTCGGCCTTCAGGAAGCTTTCCATGACTTCCTTGCCCTTGGTGCGGGTGAAGTCACCGGTCTGGCTGCGAACGATCTTGAGGTTGCCGTGGCCTGCAAGAGCTTCTTCGAAGCCCTTCTTGCGGGCGATGGCCGGCGACGAACCGGTGGTGCCCTGAAGCTCGACGACATTGCACTTCTTGTCGCCGACGGTCTTGACCAGGAAGTCGCCTGCAACCTTGCCTTCATGGACCAGGTCCGACGTCACCGCCGTCAGGTAGAGATCATCAGGAGCCTTGATGGTACGGTCAAGAAGGATGACCGGGATTTCGGCTTCCTTGGCTTCCTTGAGAACGTCATCCCAGCCGGTTTCAACGACTGGAGCAATGAGAATGGCATCGACGCCCTGAGCAATGAAGGAGCGCAGAGCCTTGATCTGGTTTTCCTGCTTCTGCTGCGCATCGGCAAACTTCAGATCGATGCCGCGCTTCTTGGCCTGTTCCTTGGTTACGGTCGTTTCAGCCGCACGCCAGCCCGATTCCGAGCCGATCTGCGAGAAGCCGACAGTGAGGCCGGCGGCCGAAGCCGAACCGAACATGCAGGCAGCCAGAATCGTGGCACTCAAAAGTGCAGTCTTCAATTTCATGATTTCCTCCCAATGCCGCATCTCGCGGCGCAGGGTCAAAAAATCATATAGTATTACTTTTGTAAATCGGAATCTTGGGATGCATTGCAGCAAAAAAAGAGCGCCCAGAAGGGCACTCTTCGCAACCGCGAGATAGCTACGGGACTATTTACCCGGCAGCTTGTCGTCGACACCTTCGACATAAAAGTTCATGCCGAGCAGGGTGCCGTCATCGGCCTTCTCGCCGGCCTTCAGCCAGGGCGTTCCGTCCTGCTTGTTGATCGGTCCGGTGAAGGGATGCAGTTCGCCTGATTTGATCTTGGCTTCGGTCTCCTCGGCGAGTTTCTTCACGTCGTCGGGCATGTTGGTATAGGGCGCCATCGTCAGGATCCCGTCCTTGAGGCCATCCCAGCTCTGCTCTGACTTCCAGGTGCCATCGAGAACCGCCTTGACGCGCTTGACGTAATAATT
>NZ_VSZV01000073.1:0-2860 GCF_008919455.1 Rhizobium sp. PEPV16 | reverse complement strand
GCAGGAGCAGCGACACGGCCGTCGACTTGCCGACACCGGTGGAGCCGACGACGGCGAAATGCTTGGAGAGCATCGAGGGGATGTGGATCGCCGCGTCGATGCTTTCGTCCTGCGTCAGCTTGCCGATGACGGCGGTCGTACCTTCGCCGGCATCGTAGATGCGCATCAGGTCGGCCGATCGGATGCGGTGCGCGATGGCGCCGAGATAGGGATAACGCGAGATGCCGGTCGAGAATTCCTCGCGCCCGTCCTCGTCGACACGGACTTCGCCGAGCAGCTCGGTCTCGATCTTGAAAATATTGTCTTCGCCTTCGCCCCAGGCATGGCTGCCGGTGTTCATCTGATAGACGAGGGCAACGACGCGGTTGCGGCCGACGCTGATCGAAATCAACCGCCCCACGGACCAGAGTTCGGTCAGATCGGTGCCACCCTGTTCGGCGACGGCGGCAATCGTCGCCCGCGAACCGCTGCATGCAACGACGCGGCCGAGAAAGCGATTCCCGGGCGTATGGCCATCGCGGCGATCATGCTCGCCTGCCTTGCCAGACATGCGCAAGTCGTTGTTGAGCAAAGTGCTACTCCCTGCGGTAGCGTAGAAGAATAAAGTCGATCCTTTAACAAATCCTTCATCCTATCGATTTTCGGGGATGCAGGCGTGGGGCAGTTTTTTATTGCGGCATGCGTTGACGCTGCGAAATTTTCTGTCTATCACTTCCGACCATGAAAATCGCAACGGCTCTTATCGTGGTGGGAAAGCGCATGGGCAGGATGGTGTAACCATCCGGCGATAGCCACCCATGCGCTAGATGACAGGCTCCTCAGGGGCCTTTTTTTATGCCCGAAATTCGGGCTTCCGGCCAAAAACGCAATCCCAGCATCAAACGGAACAGACAGATGAGCACGGACAATCAGGCGGCAGGCAATCGGATGACGGGAGCGGAGATCGTTCTCAAGGCGCTGAAGGACAACGGCGTCGAACATATTTTCGGCTATCCCGGCGGCGCCGTCCTGCCGATCTATGACGAGATCTTCCAGCAGGAGGATGTGAAGCACATCCTCGTCCGCCACGAGCAGGGGGCAGGCCATGCGGCCGAAGGTTACGCCCGCTCCACCGGCAAGGTCGGCGTCATGCTGGTGACCTCCGGTCCGGGCGCCACCAATGCCGTCACGCCGCTGCAGGATGCGCTGATGGATTCGATCCCGCTCGTCTGCCTGACCGGACAGGTTCCGACCCCACTGATCGGCTCCGACGCCTTCCAGGAATGCGATACGGTCGGCATCACCCGGCCCTGCACCAAGCACAACTGGCTGGTCAAGGATGTCAACCAGCTTGCCGCCGTCATTCACGAGGCCTTCCGGATCGCCCAGTCCGGTCGTCCGGGCCCTGTCGTCGTCGATATTCCGAAGGACGTGCAGTTTGCGACCGGCACCTACACGCCGCCCGCCGATTACGCGATCCAGAAGAGCTACCAGCCGAAGATCCAGGGCGACCTCAACCAGATCCATGCCGCGATCGAACTGATGGCGAATGCGCGCCGTCCGATCATCTATTCCGGCGGCGGCGTCATCAATTCCGGCCCCGAGGCTTCCAAGCTGCTGCGCGAGCTGGTCGAGCTCACCGATTTCCCGATCACCTCGACGCTGATGGGCCTCGGCGCCTATCCTGCTTCAGGCAAGAACTGGCTGAAGATGCTCGGCATGCACGGCTCGTACGAGGCCAACATGGCGATGCACGACTGCGATGTCATGGTCTGCATCGGCGCCCGCTTCGACGATCGCATTACTGGCCGTCTCAATGCCTTTTCGCCGAACTCGAAGAAGATCCATATCGATATCGATCCATCCTCGATCAACAAGAACGTCCGTGTCGATATCGGCATCCGCGGCGATGTCGGCCATGTCCTCGAAGACATGGTCCGCCTGTGGCGGGCGCTGCCGAAGAAGCCGGAAAAGGGCCGCCTGGACGACTGGTGGAGCGATATCGCCCGCTGGCGGGCACGCAACTCCTTCGCCTATACGAAGAGCAATGACGTCATCATGCCGCAATATGCGCTGGAGCGGCTCTTCGCCCACACCAAGGACCGCGATACCTACATCACCACCGAGGTCGGCCAGCACCAGATGTGGGCGGCACAGTTCTTCGGTTTCGAGCAGCCAAACCGCTGGATGACCTCGGGCGGTCTCGGCACGATGGGCTACGGCCTGCCTGCCGCGCTCGGCGTGCAGATCGCCCATCCCGACAGCCTCGTCATCGACATTGCCGGCGACGCTTCGATCCAGATGTGTATCCAGGAAATGTCGGCGGCGATCCAGCACGATGCGCCAATCAAGATCTTCATCATGAACAACCAGTATATGGGCATGGTGCGCCAGTGGCAGCAGCTGCTGCACGGCAACCGCCTATCGAATTCCTATACGGAGGCGATGCCCGATTTCGTCAAGCTGGCGGAAGCCTATGGCGCCGTCGGCCTGCGCTGCGAAAAGCCGGATGCGCTTGATGACACCATTCTGGAGATGATCGAGGTCAGAAAGCCTGTCATCTTCGATTGCCGCGTCGCCAATCTAGCCAATTGCTTCCCGATGATCCCCTCGGGCAAGGCCCATAACGAAATGCTGTTGCCGGACGAAGCCACCGACGAAGCGGTCGCCAATGCGATCGACGCCAAGGGCCGAGCGCTCGTCTGATCAGGGAAGGAACCAAGAACATGAACGCACACCTACAGCCCACGGGCTCCGCCTATTTCATCTCGCCGGAAACGGCGGCGGTCGAAAGCCACACGCTTTCGGTTCTCGTCGACAACGAACCGGGCGTTCTTGCCCGGGTCATCGGCCTGTTTTCCGGCCGCGGCTACAATATCGA
>NZ_VSZV01000313.1:0-41056 GCF_008919455.1 Rhizobium sp. PEPV16 | reverse complement strand
ATACGATCGAGGCGCTCGCCGAAGGCGACAGCCCGGAAGAGTTCCTCGAACACACCAAGCTCGAGCTGTTCCAGGATCAGGTCTTCTGCTTCACGCCGAAGGGCAAGTTGATTGCCCTGCCGCGCGGCGCCACCCCGATCGATTTCGCCTATGCGGTACACACCAATATCGGCGACACCACGGTGGGCGCCAAGATCAACGGCCGCATCATGCCGCTGGTGACGCGGCTTGCAAATGGCGACGAGGTCGAGATCATCCGCTCCGGCGTGCAGGTTCCGCCCGCCGCCTGGGAGGAGATCGTCGTGACCGGCAAGGCGCGCGCCGCCATCCGCCGAGCCACCCGCATGGCGATCCGCAAGCAATATGCCGGCCTCGGCCACCGCATTCTCGAGCGCACCTTCAACAGGGCCGGCAAGATCTTCTCGCGCGAGGCGATGAAGCCGGCGCTGCACCGTCTCGGCCAGAAGGATGTCGAGGATGCGATCGCCGCCGTCGGCCGCGGCGAGATGTCCTCGCTTGACGTGTTGCGCGCCGTCTATCCCGATCATCAAGATGAGCGCGTCACAGTGAAGCCCTCCGGTGATGACGGCTGGTTCAACGTTCGCAGCGCCGCCGGCATGATCTTCAAGATCCCCGGCAAGACCAAGACAGGGCACGACGGCGGCCATTCGGAAATCGACGCCGATGCCGATATCGGGCCGATCCGCGGCCTGTCCGGCAATGTCGACGTCAAGTTCGCGCCGACCGGCGCCGTGCCCGGCGATCGCATCGTCGGTATCATGGATCAGGGCAAGGGCATCACCATCTATCCGATCCAGTCGCCGAGCCTGCAGCGCTTCGACGATCAGCCCGACCGCTGGATCGACGTGCGCTGGGACCTCGACGAAGCCAACAAGTCGCGTTTCATGGCGCGCATCATGGTGAATGGGTTGAATGAGCCCGGCACGCTTGCCAAGGTCGCCCAGACGGTCGCAGGCCTCGACGTCAATATCCGCTTGCTGAACACGGTGCGGGTCGCGGCCGATTTCACCGAAATGATGCTCGAGGTCGAGGTTTGGGACCTGCGTCAGCTCAACCAGCTGCTCGCCCAGATGAAGGAGCTGGATTGCATCGCCACGGTCCGGCGCCTCTACGAGTAAGCTTTTGTTAAGCCGCCCCAGAGGGTTGGCCGAAAAATTGCACATTTTATAATCGGAGAAGCGCATCAAAGGGACAAGCGATGCGATAAGCGCATGGCTGTCTCCATATTGCGGCGGTGGTAATTAACCTTTGTCGGGCCTATCTTCTGGTCATCGAAACGTAAACAGAAGATGAGACAAGATAATGTTTGACCCTATCAAGAAATTCGCTCGCGCCTTTCGCGCTCCGACCACGCAGGAACGTGAAATGGCATATTTGAATGGCTCGCTCGATCGTATCGATCTCGAGTTTCGTCAGCGCCAGGTCGACCGCGGTCTGTTCCGCAACCGTTGATACTGGGCTTATACTTGAGGCGAGTGAGGGACGTTATGCATAACGGACGCCCCTCGGCATGAAGGAGCTCCTCTTCGCAGCGAGAACTGAGGGGCGGTTTTTCGAGCGGTATCATTTGCCGCTCTTGTCATGGTGGTGTGCGCTGCACTAAATACCGGCCATGTTGTTTCGCCGTCGCAAGCCTGCGGGATTCAAGGAAAAGATGCGGGAGCTTTTATGGCCTCGCAAAGGTTTCCTTCGCCCGATCCGTTACCTGACAATGCGCGTCCTGCGCCTGAGCGCTTCGCCGCATGCGGTTGCCGCCGGCGTCGCTGCGGGTGTCTTCGTCTCGTGGACGCCGTTCATCGGCGTGCATTTCGTCATGGCTTTCGTCATCACCTATTTCCTCTCCGGCAGCATGGTGGCCGCCGCCCTCGGCTGCGCCGCCTTCGGCAATCCGCTGACCTATCCCTTCATCTGGGGCATCACCTGGGAAATCGGGCATCTGCTGTTGAGCCGCGAGGATCAGTTGGCCGGTCAGACGGTGGATCTCGCCGCCCTTTTCCACAAGCTGAACTTCACCGAATTATGGAAGCCGGTGCTGGAGCCGATGCTGATCGGCGCTATCCCGCCGGCGATCGTCACCTCCGTTGCGCTCTATGCGCTGACATTCTACACCGTGAAGGGTTTTCAGATGCGCCGCCATATACGGCTGATGGAGCGGGCGCGCCTGCGTCTTGCCGTTTCAGCCGGCGACATGCCGAACGTATGAACCCGATCAAGAATTCTTAAGCGACGGAAGGGGCCGGCATGATCATCGGCATTGGCAGTGATTTGATCGACATTCGCCGTGTCGAGAAATCCATCGAGCGCTTCGGCGAGCGCTTCACCCATCGCTGCTTCACCGAGATCGAGCGCGCGCGTTCCGATAAGCGGGCAAACCGTGCCGCATCCTATGCCAAGCGTTTTGCCGCCAAGGAGGCCTGTTCCAAGGCGCTCGGCACAGGCATGGCGCAGGGCGTCTTCTGGAAGGACATGGGCGTCGTCAACCTGCCGAGCGGCAAGCCCACCATGCTTTTATCGGGCGGCGCCGCCCTGATCCTCGAATCGCTGCTGCCCGCGGGCCACAGGCCCGCCATTCATTTGACAATAACGGATGATTATCCCTTGGCGCAGGCTTTCGTCATTATCGAGGCGTTGCCCTTGAGCCTCTGATCGCGCGACCTCGGGAGCTGTTGATCGCGACCTCGGAAGCGTTGATCGCGACCTCTCGTCGCTTTTGATGTTGTCGCCATTGCCGCAACCGGCCGAAGCCGGTAGAACAGGATGATTTCAGGCCGACCGGCCTAAAATCTGAATCCTGTTCTAGATTAAAGAATTAGAGCATGATGTCGTCCGAAAACCGCTCACACTTTTCGGCATCATGCTCTAGAGAGAACGACAGAAAGAATTGCGCCGCCGCGGCGTCTTGAAGGAATAAGACTGCGTGTCCGAAAAAGTCGAAGCCAAGCCGAACGCCCTCTGGGAAAATATCAAAGTTATCATCCAGGCGCTGATTTTGGCGATGGTGATCCGAACGGTGCTGTTCCAGCCCTTTACCATTCCGTCTGGTTCGATGATGCCGACCCTGCTTGTCGGCGACTACATCTTCGTCAACAAGTTCGCTTACGGCTATTCGAAATATTCGCTGCCTTTCTCGCCTGATGTTTTCAGCGGCCGCCTGTTCGGCGCCGATCCGAAGCGTGGCGACATTGTCGTCTTCCGTTTCCCGCCGAACCCCGACATCGATTACATCAAGCGCTGCATCGGCCTGCCGGGCGACCGTATCCAGGTTACCGACGGCGTGCTCTACGTCAACGGCGAGCCGGTTCCGAAGGTGGCGGACGGTGCGTTCACTTCGGATTACAAGCTCGACCCGGGCGAGGACGTGCCGGTGTTCCGCGAAACGCTCGACGACGGCAAGTCCTACGACACGCTCGATCAGTCTCCGGTGTCGCGTGGTGATAACACCCGCGAATTCATCGTGCCGGAAGGCCATTATTTCATGATGGGCGATAATCGCGACAACTCGCTCGACAGCCGCTTCGACGTCGGCTTCGTGCCTGCCGAAAATCTTGTCGGCCGTGCCAGCGTCATCTTCTTCTCTCTCGGCAACGACACCTCCTTCCGCGAGATCTGGAAGTGGCCGACGAACATGCGTTGGGACCGCCTCTTCAAGGTTGTTGAATGAGTAAGGCGCAGACGCTTTCTGCGGCGGACCGCGCAAAGCTTGAAGGCCTGATCGGTCATGACTTCGCTGAAAAGGAACGCCTGGATCGCGCGCTGACCCATGCCAGCGCCCGCACCGAAAAGGGCGGCAATTACGAACGGCTGGAATTCCTCGGCGACAGGGTCCTCGGGCTCTGCATCGCCGAGCTTCTGTTCCGCACCTTCGGCACGGCAGGAGAAGGCGAGCTCTCGGTTCGCCTCAACCAGCTCGTCAGCGCCGAAACCTGTGCTGCGGTCGCCGACGAACTCAATCTTCACCTTTATATCCGCACCGGCGCCGATGTGAAAAAACTGACCGGCAAGCGCATGATGAATGTGCGCGCCGATGTCGTCGAAAGCCTGATCGCCGCGATCTATCTCGACGGCGGCCTTGAAGTCGCCCGCCGGTTCATTCTGCGTTACTGGCAGGGCAGGGCGGTGCGGGCCGATGGCGCCAAGCGCGACGCCAAGACCGAGCTGCAGGAATGGTCGCACGCGAAATTTGGTGTCACGCCGATCTACCGGGTTGATGAACGCAGCGGACCGGATCATGATCCCCGCTTCAAGGTGACGGTGGAAGTTGCTGGCATTAAGCCCGAAACCGGCGTAGAGCGGTCGAAGCGTGCCGCCGAACAGGTGGCGGCAACGAAGATGCTCGAGCGCGAAGGCATTTGGCAGCAATCGCCTGCCGGAAACTGACGGGACAATGACACAAGAAGAAGATATCGCGGCCGAAGCTGCCGCAGAAACCAATGGTCCGACGCATTCGGGCTTCGTCGCGCTGATCGGGCCGACCAATGCCGGCAAGTCGACGCTGGTCAACCGCCTCGTCGGCGCCAAGGTCTCGATCGTCAGCCATAAGGTGCAGACGACACGGGCTATCGTCCGCGGCATCGCGATCCACGACAATGCCCAGATCGTCTTCATGGATACGCCTGGTATCTTCAAGCCGCGCCGCCGGCTTGACCGCGCCATGGTGACCTCGGCCTGGGGCGGTGCGAGGGATGCCGATCTGATCGTGCTGCTGATCGACAGCGAGCGCGGCCTGCGCGGCGATGCCGAAGCCATCCTCGAAGGCCTCAAGGAAGTCCGGCAGCCGAAGATCCTGCTGCTCAACAAGATCGACCGCGTCAACCGCGAGGATCTGCTGGCGCTGGCCGCTGCCGCCAACGAGAAGATCGCTTTCGATCGCACCTTCATGATCTCCGCCGAAAACGGCTCCGGCTGCGACGACCTCATGGACTATCTGGCGAAAACGCTCCCGGAGGGGCCGTGGTACTATCCGGAAGACCAGATCTCCGATCTGCCGATGCGCCAACTCGCTGCCGAGATCACCCGCGAGAAGCTGTTTCTGCGCCTGCACCAGGAGCTTCCCTATGCCTCGCATGTCGAGACGGAGACGTGGGAAGAGCGCAAGGACGGCTCGGTGCGGATCGAGCAGGTGATCTATCTCGAGCGCGACAGCCAGAAGAAGATCGCGCTCGGCAAGGGTGGTGAAACCATCAAGGCGATCTCGACTGCGTCCCGCAAGGAATTGTCGCAGATCCTCGAACAGCCGGTCCATCTCTTCCTGTTCGTCAAGGTTCGCGAGAATTGGGGTGATGATCCCGAGCGGTTCCGCGAAATGGGTCTCGATTTCCCGAAATAAGCATGGCCAGGATTTCGTCGGGTTGGCGCCAGCCCTTTGTTTCCGCATAAAAAATTCGCCTCGCTCATGGAACAAATCCGTGCCTTGCGCATTCCTTGACGAACGGCGCGCCAATGTTGGCGCGCCGATTTTTGCGACGGCAAGGGCAAGTATGGCGACGTCGAGACCCATCAATTCTTTCAAGACCCCTTGCGACCAATGTCCCTTGCGGCCTCTGCCGCATTTCAGGGAGTTCAGCCGTGATGAGTTGGAGTTCGTCTCGAGCTTCAAGAGGGGTGAACTTGCCGTCGATGCCGGCTCCACCATCCTCGTCGAGGGCGCACATAGCGCTCACCTCTTCACCGTGCTCGCCGGCTGGGGCTTCCGCTACAAGATGCTGGAGGACGGACGCCGCCAGATTCTGAACTATATTATGCCGGGCGACCTGGTCGGCCTGCAGGGAACGATCGCCGGCGAGATGCAGCATTCCGTCGAAGCGCTTTCGCCCGTGTCCCTTTGTGTCTTCGAGCGTGACAGGCTGATGACGCTGTACAACAAGCACGCCTCGCTGGCCTTCGACATCACCTGGATCGCCGCGCGCGAGGAGCGCATCCTGGATGAGCATCTCTTGAGCATCGGCCGCCGCACGGCGCTGGAAAGAGCAGCCTACCTGATCGCCTTCCTGTTTGAGCGTGGCCGGAAGCTCAATATCTTCAACGGCCGCAAATTCATTCCCATCACCCAGCAGCACATCGCCGACACGCTCGGTCTTTCCATCGTTCACACCAATAAAACTTTGAAAAAGCTCAGCGAACGAGGGTTGATCCGCTGGCAGGAGCGCGGCTGCGAGGTGCTGAACGGCGAGGAATTAATGGCGATCGCCGGCTGGGAAGGGCTGGGAGAGGGCAAACGCCCGTTCATCTAAAGCGCGTCGCGTCTTAGGTCTTTGTTTTGCGCGACATGCTTTGGTCAAGCAGCCTGGTTATGTCTTTTTTAAATGCAGATTAGCAGCAAGGAAAATAAAGTCGGCTGTCATCTTCCTCCGATTTTGATTCTTATCGACCGGGCAGAAAAATGGTTTATTCAGAAAAGGTGGCGGAATTCACCGATAGCGTGCCATGCGGGGCACCGGAGGGCAATGATGTTGGCGAAACGGCCGGGGCGCTGCGACAGGCGCCCGACGAGGGGCATCGAATCATGAGCGCAATCCGTGTTCTGGTTCTTGAAGACAGTTTGATCATCGCGATGGAGGCGGAGGATATTCTTCGCCTGGCCGGCGTCGAGAGCATCGATATCGTCGGCAGCGTCGAGCAGGCAAGGGCCGCCATTGCTGCGGAGAAATATGATTTCGCTCTTCTCGACGTCAATCTCGGCGAGGGCATGAGCTTCGGTTTTGCCCGCCATCTTCTCGATATCGGCATCCCGTTCGGCTTCGTCAGCGGCTATTCCGATACCGGCGATTTCCCGCCCGACCTGCAGCACATACCACTTCTGGTGAAGCCTTTCGACGAAATGGCGATGCGGGAATTCCTGCAGAGGCTTTTCCCGGCTGTCGCCTGATGCGGTCCCCGACGGAAGCCGGGCCTTGCATTGCAGCGTGTCTTTCAGACGCGCAAAGGACGCTGTAACGCGTTGAATTATGCAGTAGGATGATTCGTCAGCCGTAAGGACTTCTTTCAATGCAGTGGCAGGACCATGCGATCATCCTGGGCGTCAAGCGCCACGGCGAGACGAGCGTCATCGCCGAGGTGATGACGCGTGATCGCGGCCGCCATCTCGGCCTGGTGCGCTCCGGCCGCTCGCGCGCCATGCAGCCGGTGCTGCAGGCGGGCAATGCAGTGGAGGTTATCTGGCGAGCCCGGCTTGACGAGCATCTGGGCGAATTCCGCGTCGAGCCGGTGACGCTGCGCGCTGCCCGGTTGATGGAAACGGCAACCGCCGTCTACGGTGTCCAGGCGATGGGTGCGCTGCTGCGGCTGCTGCCGGAGCGTGACCCGCATCCGCATCTCTTCGATGCGCTGGAGGTCATCCTCGATCACCTGCACAACCCGGCCGATGCCGGCGAACTCTTTGTGCGTTTCGAGCTTGCGGTGCTGAATGACCTCGGCTTCGGCCTCGATCTTGCCGAATGCGCCGCGACCGGCGCCCGTTCCGATCTCGCCTATGTCTCGCCGAAATCCGGCCGCGCCGTCAGCCGCGCCGCTGGTGCCCCCTGGGCGGACAAGATGCTGCTCCTGCCGCCGTTCCTCAGTATCGAGGGCAATCATGCGGCCGACTTCGATAGTCTTTCAGCCGCATTCCGTCTGACAGGGTTCTTTCTGCATCGCCATGTCTACGAGCCGCGCGGCATCGAAGCCGTAGCAGCCCGCGACGGCTTCGTTCAGGCGGCACTCAAGGCGCTCAATCCAGCCGTGCGGACGCTTTCAGGTCCGAATGGTATTTCCGCCTGACCTCCGTTTTTTACGGGTGCAAAACATCCTCCGGATTTGGCGGTTTACCTGCCTATGAGCGCTTCCTATGTCTTCACAGGATTGCCAATCAAGGAGGACCTCATGCTGACTAAGACCGCATCACCGACGACGATCACGCTCTGGAATGGCCGCGAAATTCCGCGCCTCGGTATGGGATGCTGGGCGATCGGCGGTCCCTTCTTCGCCGGCGACACGCCGCTCGGCTGGGGCGATGTCGACGACGATGAATCCGTGGAAGCGATCCACCGTGCCATCGAACTCGGCATCCGCTTCTTCGACACGGCCTCGAACTACGGCGCCGGCCGCTCGGAGGAGGTGCTCGGCCGGGCGATCGGCAATCGCGACGATATTGTCATCGCCACCAAGTTCGGCTTCGCCACCGACCCGGAAACCAAGCAGGCAACCGGCGCCTTCGCCGATGAGGCCTTCATCCGCCGTTCGGTCGAGACCTCGCTGCGCCGCCTCAAGCGCGATAGCCTCGATCTCCTGCAGTTCCACCTCAATGATTTTCCGCTTGAACAGTCGGATGCCGTCTTCGATACGCTGGAGGCGCTGCGCGCCGAAGGCAAGATCGATGCGTTCGGCTGGAGCACCGATTTTCCCGATCGTGCCGCCCGTCATGTCGGCCGCCAGGGCTACGTCTCGATCCAGCATACGATGAACGTTTTCGAACCGGTGCCGGAGATGATCTCGGTGATCGAGGGGAAGGGTCTGATCTCCATCAATCGCGGTCCGCTGGCGATGGGACTGCTGACCGGCAAGTTCACCGCCGACAAGGCGGTGGGCGCCAAGGATGTCCGTGGGGCGGCCCTTGACTGGATGGTCTATTTCAAGGATGGGCGCATGGCCCCGGAATTCGCCGCAAGGCTCGATGCCGTCCGCGATCTCCTGACGTCAGGCGGCCGCACACTGACGCAGGGCGCGCTTGCCTGGCTCTGGGCACGCTCGCCGCGCACCCTTCCCATTCCGGGGTTCCGCACCGTCGCCCAGGTAGAGGAAAATGCCGGCGCTCTGGAGAAGGGACCACTGCCGGCCGATGTCATGGCAGGCATCGATACCGCACTCGCACGCGTGTGACGCTCTAACTCTTTGTTTTCACGCAATTCCGGACGGAGAACCGCTTCGCGCTTTTCCTGGAATTGCTTTATGCTGCGGCGCGACGCTTGAGCGCCCAGCCTTCTGGCCTCTCTTCAACGATGCGGACGGTGTCACCGATCGTGACCCTGCCGCTGCCGCGCGGCGTGACGTTCCAACCGAAGAGCGGGCCTGGCACGCGCCGATCGGCCGACATACGGATGCGGCCCATGGCCGGCATCGGGTTTGGTCCCTCGCGGGACCCGGTCAACTGGTCCTGCGTCGTCATGATGCAGCGGGAGCAGGGTTTGACGAGATCGAAGCGGATGCCGACGATCTCGATCGCCGCCCAGCGGTCCTCCGCCCAGGCTTCGTCGGTATCGATGACGATGTTCGGACGGAAGCGTTCCATGCCGACACTGCCTTCGCCATGGGCGGCGAGATCGGCATTCAACGCTTTCAGCGAGCCGGTCGTCGTCACCAGGATCTGGTAGCCGTCGGTAAAGGTGACGGGCGTGGCTTCGCCGGCCCATTCGGCATTCGCCGTCCGCCGTGCCTGCCCGTCGAAGAAGACCAGGCGCACCTCGCGGCCAAGCCATTCCGAGAGCTGCCGGTTGCTCTCCGGATCGGCGACGGCCGCGTTGACGGCAGATTTCCACACGATCACATCCATGCGGGCTTCAGGCTGAGGCGGTGGTACCGATATGTCCGTTTTCCCCTGCATCAGCAGCCGAAAGGCACTCGCTTCCGGTCGTACCTCGATGCGTGCGAGGTCGGGCAACTCGCGCTGGGTGATGAAGTGCCCCTGCGCATCGGTGATCATCGCCCGCCGGTCGCCTGGAAGCCCATAGGCGTCGATGTCGGCGGCGGGCAGCGCAATGCCACGGGCGCTCTTGAGCGGATAGATGAAGAGGTCGCTGACAAGCATGCAGTTCTCCTAGATTTCGTCCATGAATTCCGAGAGAAAATCGCGCAAGCTCTTGTCACGCGCGGCCGCCAGCCTGCGGCCGGTCTCGGTCTGGAATCCTTCCGCCAGTTTGAACAGCTTCGTCTGGAAATGGTCAATGGCATAACGCTTGTCATCGAGCGGGCGGTCTGCCGCTGCCGGGTCGAACGGATCGTAGAGCCCGGATCCCAGTCGCCCGGCGATATAGAAGCAGCGGGCGACGCCGATCATGCCGATCGCGTCCAGCCGGTCGGCATCCTGCAGGATCTTCGCCTCCAGCGTCTGCGGCGCCACCCCGGCCGAGAAACTATGCGCGGTGATTGCGTGGGCCGCGGCCTCGATATCCGCGCCGCTCCAGCCAAGTTCCGCCAGGATCGCCGATGCCTTCTCGGCCGCCAAAGCCGATGCTTTTGCCCGCTGCGGCGAATTCTTCTCGACGGCGACGCAGTCGTGCAGCAGCACGGAAGCAACAAGAACCCGCCCGTCGCCGCCTTCTCCCGCATGGATGCGCATGGCATTCCTGAAAACGCGCCGGATATGGGCAAGGTCGTGCGAGCCGTCGTCGCCGTCGGCCGCATGCGCAATCAGCGCCGCGGCAAGCGTTTCGTGTGGGGAGAAGGCTTCAGCCGCGAACATAGCGCCACCTGTCATGAGGAAGATCGTTTTCCGCCGATGAGCATCGGCGCGGAAGTGGATGCGGACGGGTAAGAGAATGCGACAACGACGATCTCAGGAACCGCAGCCGATTTTGTAGCGGCTTGCCGTGCGAGTCGCAATCGACGGGGATCTCAGTGCTTGGCTTTGGGGAGACGCGTCACGCCACCGCTCTTCGGCGGCGGGGAGAGAAGATGGGGCACGTCACGCGCCGGTCTCGGCGGGCTGATGTGATAACCCTGGATCTCGTCGCATTCCTCGCACTCGAGCAGCGCCAGCTGCGCGGCCGTCTCGACACCCTCGACGGTGACGCGCATGCCGAGCGCATCGCCGAGCAGGATGATCGCGTGCATGATCGCATGCGCTTCCTTGTTGTCGACGATGTCGTTGACGAAGGATTTGTCGATCTTGATCTTGTCGAAGGGAAAGCTCGAGAGGTAGCTCAGTGAGGAATAGCCGGTTCCGAAATCGTCCATCGAGATGCGGATGCCGCGCTCCTTCAGCGCATGCAGGATCGGCAGAACTTCGCTCAGATTTTCCATCAGCACGCTCTCGGTGATTTCGAGTTCGAGCCGCGACGGCGACAGCGCCGCGGCGGCAAGCGCCTCGCTGACATCGCGCGTCAGGTCGCTGCTGCTGAACTGGATTGCCGAAACGTTGACGGCGATCTTGATGCCTTCGGGCCATTGCGCTGCATCGTTGCAGGCCCGGCGCAAAACCCAACGGCCGATATCGACGACGAGGCCGACCTCTTCGGCAAGCGGAATGAAATCCATCGGCGGAACGCGGCCTCGAACCGGGTGGTTCCAGCGGATCAGAGCTTCGAAGCCGCAGATGCGCCGCTGCGAGAGGTCATAAAGCGGCTGGTAATGCAGCTCGAACTCCTCGTTCTCAACGGCTGTTTTGAGGTCCGCCTCCAGCGCGTGGCGCAACTGCATCTGCGCTTCCATCTCACTGGCGAAGAAGCGCTCGCGTTTGCGGCCGTCCGCCTTGGCATGCGACAGCGCCACGCCGGCATTTTTCAGCAGGATATCGGTTTCCTCGCCATCCTCAGGGGCGATTGCGATGCCCATGGAGACGCTGAGCTCCACCTGTTTCTCGCCGTGGAAGAATGGCTCGGAAAGCTCCCGGCGGATCTGCTCGGCAAGCGCTGTTACGTTCCACGGCTGCTGCTTGCCCGTCTGGAGGATGGCGAATTCGTCCGAGCCGAGGCGCGCCAGGGTGTTTTCCGAACCGGCCGAGGCTCGGACGCGCTCCGCGACCTGCTGCAGGATCTTGTCGCCGGCCGAAACGCCCATCGTGTTGTTGATCGATTTGAACCGGTCGAGATTGAGGTGAACGAGGGCGATCTGCTCATCCGACTTGCGTTCCGTAAGCGTCGCATCGACCTGTTCGCGAAAGTGGATGCGGTTCGGAAGGCCGGTCAGCGGGTCGTGGTGGGCGAGATAGGTGATGCGCTCGGCCGCCCTTCGATCCTCGGTGATATCGGCATGTATGGAAATGTTGCTGCCGTCGGAAAGGATAGTCACCATGCTCTGGATGATGCGACCATCATCCATCAACCATTCGCGCCGACGGAGACTACTGCTTCTTGCTGTTGCAGCGGAATGTCGCTCGGTCCGCCGGCCGGGTTTGGTGCTCTCCGTACCACGCATTTTGGCCGTGAGATCGGCGATTGTCGCGCCGGCAGTGAGATCTTCTTGCGTCAGGCCGAAGAGCTGACGGAAACGGGTGTTGGAAAGCGTCAGCCGCTGGTCGGCGTCGAAGACGCTGAGACCGAGCGGCAGGTTGTTGAGAATGATTTCGAAGAGTTTTTTCTGTCCGTCGAATGCCTGGCTGAGCGCTGACATATTGCCTCTCAGCACATGGTTTTCCCTCAGCAGCGTTTCCAGGCTTCTCTCGATTTCGTCATAGTTGCTTTCATGGACGCGATAGGTCGCGATCACGAGATCCATCAGACGCTGCGCATCGATCGATCCATCGTCCGTAATGGCCTGAGTGCATTGCTGCCAGAAAAGCGCTTCAGCTTTCATGTGGATGCGTCTTGCGCAGCCGCTGCCCCGGCCTCGGGGGAAGGTGCCTTCGATTGACGTACGTGCATCATTACGCCGGACATGAAAACCTTTCTCAAATGAACACAGAATTGCTTTTTATAGCCGGACTGTCTGGTGGCAATGCGTGACGCCCATTTTCTATGGGTCGAATTAATATTCGGTTGCAGTGCAACAGCGACGGGCACTTGGTCAGACAATTGTCTCTATGTAAAAAATCGCTGAAATTTGGGGGAAATCGGCCGGCTGGCGCAGGCGGCAGGCGCCTTCGCGGCGTTCCGTTAACTTTTGTCAATCATCGTTAATGAGAAGTTAACAACTTATTGACGCACTGCGCAAATCAGTTTAACCACCGAGTCAGCACTGATTTTCCACGTTCGTATTGCGTACAAACACCACCGGCAAAAGGCGGTGAATGGAGGTTTGTATGACCAGCACCACATCCGTTTCAGACAGCTCATATGCATATCTGGCGACGCTTTCGCGTCTCGATGCCAATGGCGATGGCGTCCTCAGCCGCGGCGAACGTGCCGCCGATGAGAAGCCCGGCATCATCAAGGAACTCTCGGAAGATGACACGACCAGCGACACGCAGCCGAAATTTTCCGGCAGCCTGATTGCCCTGATGATGGACACGCGCAACAGCGGTACGCTAAGCAGCATCGCCGTTTCTTATCCGTTGCAGCAGACCGCGCCGGCGACCGGCGATCAGCCCGACGATCTCTACCGCAACACTTACGGCCAGTTCGACTTCAACGCTGTCGCCTGACGACCGGCGTCTCAATTCGGGCGATCTCCAAGCCGGCCGTTTGGCCGGCTTTTCTCGTTCGATGGTCTCTAATCAGGAACACCTTCCGGCCTGACACGTTCAGAAGGACAACCGGACGGAAGGAGATCTCCATGAAAGCCATGCGCAATATCGCCGCCCTGAGCCTGCTTGCGGTTGCATTGCCGGCGGGCGCTCAGGACAAGCAGACGGCGGTCGCCAATTTCGTCGGCAAGGACGGCAAGGAAGACGGTCGCGCGCAGCTGACGGCTGCCGCCAATGGCGGCGTCCTGATCGAAGTCGAGATATCGGGACTGCCGGCGAACAAATGGGTGGCCTTCCATGTGCATGAGACCGGCCGCTGCGACGCCGCGACCCATCACGAATCGGCGGGCGGTCATTTCAATCCCGGGAAGGCGGAGCATGGCATTCTTGCCGCTAAGGGTCCGCACGCCGGCGATATGCCCAATCAATATGTCGGGCAGGACGGCGTGCTGCGGGCGCAGATCTTCAATACCATGGTGACACTCGACGGCAAGACCGACGGCATTCGCGGCCGCGCATTGATGGTGCATGCCAATTCGGATGATTATCGGAGCCAGCCTTCGGGGGATGCCGGGGAAAGACTCTCCTGCGGCGTCGTTCAATAGCTACGGCACAAGTCCTAAAATCGGGATCGATTGAGGGACAAAGCCATGCAGTAATTCAGCCTGTGCACAGCGCCGCTGGTCTTAAAAGATCCGCGGCGCCGCAATGTCTTACTGTCGCGTCTGCGTCGGCTTTTCGGCGGTTGCCTTGCCGTTGGACTTTTTTTGTGGCGCGGCATCTGAAGCATCCGCATCAGCGACCGGTTTCTTGTCGAAGGCGAGTTTCACGCGCTTTACCATGTCACGGCTGACCAGCCACCAATCGCCGGTCTTTGCCCAATAGCGCAGCGTTACGGACATCGCGCCGTCGCCGAGGCTGTCGATGAAGACACTCGGTGCCGGTGACGTCAGCACTCTGGAATCGGCTCTGGCTAGGCCCATCAGCCTCTCCATCGCCAGATCGATGTCATCCTCATGGGCGACGCTGATTTTCAGCTCTTCCCGCCGCGTGGGCTCGCGGCTGAAATTGGTAATCGGCGTGTTCCAGAGCGTCGAATTCGGTGCTAACCGGTAGAGCCCGTCGCCAGTCCTGAGTTCGGTCGCAAACAGTCCGATTTCGCGCACCGTACCGGCCACGCTGCTGGTCTCGATATATTCGCCAACGCGGAACGGTCTGAGGATCAGCAACATGATACCGGCCGCGATATTCTGCAGCGTCCCTTGCAGCGCCAGCCCGATCGCCAGGCCGGCTGCGCCGAGCGCCGCGATGATCGAGGCGGTCTGAACGCCGAATTGGCCGAGCACGGTGATGAACACCAGGATCAGCAGCGCATAGCGCACGACATTGGTGAAGAAGCGTGCCAACGTCTCGTCGATGCCGTGGATGCGCGACAAGCCCTCATAAGCCCAGCGGCTGACGAAGCCGGCGAGCGTCCAGCCGATGACCAGCAGGATTAACGCCCCCAGGATTGAGAAGGAATATTGGACTGCGAGCGCGCTTGCTTGGCTGAGTGCCGTGCGGGTGGCGAGGAAGACGTCGGCTGCTTGTTGTTCCATGATCAGGCTCTGTCGATTGTTCGTGGTCGGGGCCTAGATGGAGCGGCCGGCGGCAGCGTCAACCGCAGGCGGCGTCTCGGATCGCAAGCACGAAGGGCGCATTTCCGTCGGCATCGGCACCGCGTCCGATGGCCCGGACCGCCGCAACCAGCCGGCCGCCGCGGCTAAGCAGGGCGTCGCCGATCTCGATCAGCCGGGCATTCGGCGTCGCGAAAGGTGAGGCGGCGCGCAGCCGGCGGGCCAGCATTTCCTCGCTCTGATCCGGTGCGAGCGAAAGCGCGGCGATCAGGGCTGCGGCCGGCGATCGCGACACGCCCATCCAGCAATGGATGAGCAGTGGCGTTTCCTGCCGCCACGAAGCGGCAAACTCGATAATCCCTCGCACATGCGTCTCTTCAGGCGCAACGAGATCGCCGGTGCCCTTGAAGACGATATCGTTCATGGCAAGCGTCAGATGACGCTCGGTCGCGATCACGCCCGGCCGGTGAAAAGCCTGCTCCTTGGCGATCAGGCTGATCATGTCGCGCGCCTTGTGGCGCACCGCCATTTCCGCAATGCGCGATAGCGGCGAGACGACGATGAAGGTCACGATACCATCTCCCGCTCGACCTCGATCGCCGCGAAGCGCTCGCAAAACAACCGCTGCGCTTCGACCGCCGGCAGGGGCTCGATCATCAGCATGTCCTTGCTGATTCCGCGTGGCTGGCCGAAGAATTTCTGTGCCTCGGCGGGTGTGAAACCGGCAAGCACGGTCGCCTCGAAATAAGCGGCGATCGTGTCGGCCTTCTTGATCCGGTCCTTGAGATCGCGCGAGGGATGCGGCGGCAGGCCGAAGCGCAGGTGCACGGCGGCCTCCAGCCGCTTTTCCACCGTCTTGTAGCCGCCGCCGACCACCGATTTGAACGGCGAAATCATGTCGCCGATCACATATTCGGGTGCATCGTGCAGCAGCGCCATCAGGCATTCCTGCGGCCGCGCGTCGTTGAAGCGACGGAAGATATCCTCAACGACGAGACAGTGCTGGGCCACCGAAAAAGCATGATCGCCGGAGGTCTGGCCGTTCCAGCGGGCCACGCGCGCAAGCCCGTGAGCGATGTCGATGAGTTCGACGTCGAGCGGCGAGGGGTCGAGCAGGTCGAGCCTGCGCCCGGACAGCATGCGTTGCCAGGCACGCGGAGCTTTCGTCGTTGTCACGCGCTGGCCTCGTCGGCGCTGGCGGGAAAGACGAGACCGGACCATGCCGGCAGGACGAGGGAAACAGGCGTGTTGCCGGCCAGCAGAGGCGTGCCTGCCGCCATTGCGGCGCCGGCGCGGTCGATGCGCACGATCGCAAGTCCATTGCCGCCGTCGACCGAACCGAGGGTTCCCACAGGCTTGCCGGCGACGGTAATCTCCGTCCCGGTTCCCGGCAGATCCGTTGCGGCGGACACTGTCACGACGCGCCGGCGTGCAGTGCCGCGATGCTGCATGCGCGACACGACCTCCTGGCCGACATAGCAGCCTTTCCTGAAGGAGAGGCCGCCGTTGAAATCCATCAGCACATCATGCGGGAAAGCGTCCTGCAGGGCGAAGTCAGATCCTGATGTGACGATGCCGTGGCGGATGCGCAGCGCGTCGTAAAGCGCTTCTGCACCATCGCCGTGTCTTCCAGCCCGACGTCTCAGCGCGACGCCCGCCTTGGCGAAGCGGCTGTCTCGGGCGCCCCGGCTGCCCTCGGCATCCTCGCCCCAAGAAACGGTAACGCCCTCTTCGGTGCTTTGCGCAAGTGTGACGGCGGCGCGCAGCTTGTACATCGTCAGCCGCTTCAGCAGCACGTCGCGCTGGCCGGCATCGGTTTCGATCGTGTAACCGTCGCCGTCCTGCCAGATCATGAAGTCGAACAGGATCTTGCCCTGCGGCGTCAGCAATGCCCCGGGCCGCGCCTCGTCGGCGCCGAGCGCGATGATATCGGTGGTGATCAGGTTTTGCAGGAAGGATTGAGCTTCCGCGCCGCTGACGAAGAGCAATGAGCGGTCTTTCAGGAATACGGCTGGCATGGCGGAACCTGTCGCGTTGGTTATCGCTCAGAGGTATGTCTTCATGAGATGGATCGCAAGCGCCATGCGAAACGTGAAAAGCGCAAGCGAGATGGGCATCAATCCCCCGCTGTGAAGAATTTCCATTTACCCTCAGGCGTAATGCCGAGGCGATAGAAATTATATCCGCCGAATTCCTGCATGTCGGAGAGATCGCCGGCCGTGACGATGCGCAGCAGCTCGACGCGCTCCGGCGGTGTCAGCGACTTCAGGTCCTTCTCGGCAAAATAGGGCCAGACATACATGTCGTCGGGCGTGCCCTGGCCGACATGCACGAAGCCGGTCGAGATGATGTCGAGCATGATGGCAAGGATCTCGTCGCCGTCAGGATCGCCCGACAGATCCTTCAGCGTGCCGATCGGATCGTCGGTCGGTTCGCCCACAGTCACCTGCGTCTGGTCGGCACCAGTGCCCATCAGCGGCCGCAGCCGCTCGAGATCGCCGGATGCGGCCGCCTCGACGATCTGCTCGCGCATCTTGCGAACCGGCTCTGGCACCTTGCTGATATCGTAGATCACCTCGGCGGGCTTGGAATTGTCCTGAGCCCCCGGCGTCTTGTCGACACCCTGATTGCTCTGGCTGTTGACCAGCGGATCGGCCATGGGAACACCGGGAGTGGCCCCGCCCTGCGGCTGGCTCTGTCCCTGAGCGCTTCCCTGTGCGGGTGTCTCGTTGGCCGCCTGGCCGGGGATCTTGTGCAGTTCGGAAAGCGCGTAGGCTGCCGGCGCAAGGAAAACATTGCCGGCGGCGAGGCTGAACGCAAGCAGCACCGGCGCGAGCGAAATTCGCGAAACTTTCTCTTTACCGGTGTGCATCAAACTCTCTGGTAACAATTATTGCAGGGTGCGGTTCGCGGAGAATTCGCCGGCAAGCATGCGCTCACGCAGCGAATCCAGCAGGGCTTCGGCGCTCTTTTCCCCATGCAATCTGATCGTCTCGCGCAGCGCATGTGCAATGGCGGCATCAGCGATGATTTCAGGCTCGATCCCGTCGGCCATGCCGTCGGCCCAAGCTTCGTTCTGGTACTCCAGAGCTGCCTGCATCTTTTCGTGGACGATCATGTCGTCGATGTCGTTGAGGCTTGCTTCCATTGTCTTTTCCTCAGAACTTCTCATGTCTTACTGCACAGTTAACAACACTAACAGCCTTTTCCCAAAACGACACGTCCGCATGCGAAAACAGGTTAATTAAACGTCAATTTCCAAAGCGCGAGGTAATTTCTGTGGCAAGTGTTGCACCTTCGTTACGGTAGCGCTCTTCTGCCACGATGGCCGCCGGGGTGCAATCCGTATAGACCGAGGCGAAGGCGCGATAGCCGCGATTGAAGGCAGCTGTCAGCTTTTCCTTGCGCTGCGGCTCGTTGCCGGTCTCCGAATCGAGCAGCTGCTGCATGCCGTTTCGCCACTCGTCGCCACCCGCCGCCTTGCAGAGCGTTCTCAGATAATGCACCGAACCCAGCACCTCGGCGAACCGCGCCAGCTTGTCGTCATAGGGTACGCTCACGACCGGCGGTGCAATCTGCTCCTCCTGTGGAGGCGGCGTATTCTTGCCCTGCGCCATCGTGGGGCCGGCCAGGACGAGCAGGGACAGAAAAACGCGTCGAACGGGAATCATGCTCACAGTTGATACGCTCAGCATGACGGCAACAAGGCGTACTTCAAAGTTTCCACGTCTATTCGCCGCCCGCCAGCCGCTCCGCGCATTCGAGCACGCTCTGCGGCACCGGCAGTCGGCGGATTTCCTCCACCGTGTACCAGCCGATGGCTGCCGCATCGTCGGCGGCTTCCGCCACGGCATCCCGATCCGCATCGACGCGAAAGACCGACAGCAGGAAATGGCTCTTGACGCTGCCGTCGGCCGCATGCGTCTTCAGGTCGTAGGTCGAAAACAGCCGCGGATTACGTGCCGAAATGCCGGTCTCTTCATGGAGTTCGCGCAATGCCGTTTGCTCCGGCGTTTCGCCGGGCTCGGCCCGCCCGCCGGGAAAGGCGTACATGTCGGCGGAAGGCGGGTTGCGCCGCAACACGAGGAGGAATCGTCCGTCGCGTTCGAGAATGGCGGAGGAGGCGGCTTTGGCGGTGGAGATCATCGGAGGCTGCTCTTGCTGTGATGGCCCATCTTATCGGAGGAATAGTGCGACGGGGATTCGAAAGGTGCTTCCGTGACCTACATCATCTACGCCTTTGCCGCAGTCTTCGAGATCGCCGGCTGCTTCGCTTTCTGGGCATGGCTGAAGCTCGAAAAATCCATCTGGTGGCTGGCGCCGGGCATGATCTCCCTGGCGCTTTTCGCCTGGCTTCTGACGCTGGTGCCGAGCGAGGCCGCCGGCCGCACCTTCGCAGCCTATGGCGGCATCTACATCCTCGCTTCGCTGCTCTGGCTGTGGTTGGTCGAAGCCCGCGTGCCGGATCGTTACGATATCGGCGGTGCGCTGATCTGCCTTGCCGGCGCCAGCCTCATCCTCTTCGCGCCGAGAGGTTGAGGCGTCTTGACGGAGTACCAGCCGGGTGTAAAGACAGGCCGATGTGTGGACGTTTCGCCCTGACAGTCTCCAGCGTCGACCTGAGCGACGTCTTCTCCGGTCTCGATTTCGACGATTTTCCGGCGCGCTACAACATCGCGCCGACGCAGCCAATCCTCGTCGTCATATCAGGCGAGGGCAGGGAGCAGGGCAGCAACTTGGCCGACCGGCGCGCCGTGCTCGTGCGTTGGGGCCTCACGCCGGGCTGGGTCAAGGATCCGAGAGATTTCCCGCTGCTGATCAACGCGCGCGCAGAAACCGCGATCGGCAAGGCCTCCTTCCGCGCCGCCATGCGTCATCGCCGCGTGCTCATCCCAGCCTCCGGTTTCTATGAATGGCACCGTCCGCCAAAGGAAAGCGGCGAGCGGCCGCAGGCCTACTGGATCAGGCCGCGTCAGGGTGGGGTCATCGCCTTTGCCGGGCTGATGGAGACATGGTCTTCTGCCGACGGCTCCGAGGTCGATACCGGCGCGATCCTGACGACATCGGCCAATTCAGCCATATCGGCGATCCACGATCGCATGCCCGTCGTCATCAAACCCGAGGATTTCACGCGCTGGCTCGATTGCAAGACGCAGGAACCGCGCGAGGTGGTCGACCTGATGCAGCCAGTTCAGGATGATTTTTTCGAGGCCGTGCCGGTCTCCGACAAGGTCAACAAGGTTGCCAATATGGGTCCCGACCTGCAGGAGCCGGTCGTCATCGAAAAGCCGTTGAAGACGCCCGAGAAGCAAAAGCCCGACGACGGCCAACTCAGCTTCTTCTGAACACTGTCCGCCGCACCAGCCGGCCCGTCGGCGACCTATCGGCGCCGACGTGTCACATTGGCGGTGGCGATGCATCGCTTCGTCCATCAGGTTTTTCGGGTTGTGCTTATGTTGGCAGAGCGTTGTCAGAAGATTCCGGCGATTGCCTCTCGTCGTTCACTTGGTCAGCGGTGCCTGACGGATGTAACCCGAGAGCACGCACGGTTCTGATTTGAAGCCTTCCGCTTCAAGCGGATTTTTTGACGCTGGTCGGCTTATGCTTCGCCATCAGCGATGCTGCTGCAACAGCCTTCAGGCCGACGGGGCGATAATTGGCGGCAAGGTCTGGCTTGGCCGCTTGCTGTTCGCCGGTACTGCTCGTCTTCGAAGTCACGATACTCTCCTTACGTGGTTCTTCCCTGGGCATTTTATAGTTTGATGTTTCGTCACGAATAGCGACAAAATGGCGGCGTAGCTCATCAGGATTTGTAAACGCGCACCATAATTCGCGAGGCTTAACTGAAGCCTACGTTGGTTAATACTTACTGAAGAGAGCAGTTCCAATAAAAGTGCGAAAGCGGTTTTCTCGGGAAAATGCGGAACAGCCGGATAAGCGCACGGTTTTCTCCGGGGAAACCTGCGCTTTTCCCAAGTATCCCTCAGAACGAAGAGAGAGAGAGAGAGAGAGAGCATTTCCGTCATTTGGAGAAATCCGGAAATGCTCGGTGATCAGATGTGCCGGCCGATATCGTCGTCGCCGATGCCGGGTTCCTCGATCGTCAGCGTCCCGTATTTCCGCCGCCATTTCCGCGCGCCGAAGGGAAGCGATATGAGGTAGGCGGCAACGGTGAAGACCATCACCTCCCAGGTGTAGCTCATCAGCAGAGCCACGTAGAGCACGACGCCGAGCATCATCGGCAGCACGAGATCGCGCCGCAAGCGATTGCCTTCCGATTTTCCCGACCAGACCGGCAGCCGGCTGATCAGCAGGAAGGCGATGAGCACGGTGTAGATCGACGAGAGATAGGCGAAGGTGCGGTCCGTCGCCAGCCCGAGGAAGCCGAGATAGACCGGCAGCAGCACCAGCATGGCGCCGGCCGGCGCCGGTACGCCGACGAAATATTCCGATTGCCAGCTTGCCTTGTTCTCGCGTTCGGCCATGACATTGAAGCGGGCAAGGCGAAGCCCGGCGGCGATCGCATAGATCAGGGCGGCGATCCAGCCGAGCGAGCGCGCCTGGTCGAGCGCGAAGACATAGACGACGAGGGCGGGCGCGACGCCGAAATTGACGATGTCGGCAAGCGAATCCATCTGCGCGCCGAACTTTGAGGTCGCCTTCATCAGCCGTGCCACGCGCCCGTCGATGCCGTCGAGGAAGGCAGCGAGCAGCACCATGGAGACGGCGAGCTCATAACGGTTCTCGAAAGCCAGCCGGATGCCGGTCAATCCGGCGCAGATCGCCAGAATGGTGATGAGATTTGGAAAGACGAGCCGGAGCGGGATTTCGCGCAGACGCGGGCCGCGGGCGGAATCATCTGGCCCATTGGGCTCGAAAGGCGGAAAAGGCGTTTCCATATCGCGTTCCAATCGTTCCTAAGGCAATTCCAGCAACTGTGCGTAGCGCTTCTGCACTTCCGTGAAAAGCTGAACCGCTCTAGCTGCGGCGGCTGATGACAGGACCCTTGGCGGAGGCGAATTCGGCGATGACGGTTTCTCCCGCAACCGCCGTCTGGCCGAGCGAGACGCGTGGCGCAGCACCGGCGGGCAGGAATACGTCGAGCCGCGAGCCGAAACGGATCAGCCCGAAGCGCTCGCCGGCATCCACCGGTTCGTTGGGGTTCGCCCAGCAGAGGATGCGCCGTGCGACGAGGCCGGCGATCTGCACGACGCCAATCTGGCCGTGCTGGGTTTCGATCACCAGCCCGTTGCGCTCATTGTCTTCGCTCGCCTTGTCGAGCTCGGCGTTGACGAAGCTGCCGGAGCGGTAGTTGATGCTGACGATGCGCCCGCGCATCGGCGCCCGGTTCACGTGGCAATTGAAGACGTTCATGAAAACGGAGATGCGCAGCATCGGCTCGGAGCCGAGGTTGAGCTCGGCCGGCGGGGTCACCATCTGGATCGCCGAGACCTTGCCATCGGCGGGAGAGATCACCAGGTCGTCATCCTGCGGGGTCACGCGCTCCGGATCACGGAAGAAATAGGCGCACCAGAGCGTGAAGATCATGCCGATCCAGAAGAGCGGCTTGAAGATCCAGCCCAGGACCAGCGACGCGACGAAGAAGGCGGCAACGAAGGGATAACCCTCCTTGTGCACGGGGACGATCGTGTTGCGAACCGTGTTGAACAGGCTCATGGCTGCCGGTCTCCTTGCGTTTTCATTTTTGCTGGTTAGCGAAAAACCGTCTCTGGGGCAATGCTGTGGCGTCGGCCCTGGTTCCCGCGCCGGGGTTCTAAACAACAAAAGCCGGCCGGCGTCGGCTTCCGCTGTCAGCTTGCCGGAGCAAGCCGCGTTATCACGCCGAGGTCGTCGCTTTCGCGCACCTGCTTCAGATGTTCCTCCGCCTGTGTCGCCTCGCGCTGGCGGTTCCACATCGAGGCATAAAGGCCGTTCTTTTCGAGGAGAGCGGCATGTGTTCCACGCTCGGCGATCTCACCGCTTTTGAGCACGATGATTTCATCGGCGCTGATGACTGTCGAAAGCCGGTGGGCGATAACAAGCGTCGTCCGGTTCTTCGAAACCAGGTCGAGTGCCTCCTGGATTTCCCGTTCCGTCGTCGTGTCGAGCGCCGACGTCGCCTCGTCGAGGATCAGGATCGGTGGCGCCTTGAGGATGGTGCGGGCGATCGCCACCCGCTGTTTCTCGCCGCCCGAAAGCTTCAGCCCGCGCTCGCCGACCTTGGTTTCGAACCCCTCGGGCAGCGTTTCGATGAAATGCGCGATCTGCGCCACCTCGGCCGCCGCAAAGACCTCGTCGTCGCTGGCCGATGTGCGGCCGTAGCGGATGTTATAAGCGACCGTGTCGTTGAAGAGCACGGTATCCTGCGGCACCATGCCGATCACCGAGCGCAGGCTCTTCTGCGTCACCGTGCGGATATCTTGGCCGTCGACGGCGATCGCGCCGCTCTGGATATCGTAGAAACGATAGAGCAGCCGCGACAGCGTCGATTTGCCCGCACCCGACGGGCCGACGACGGCGACCGTCTTGCCGGCCGGCACCTCGAAGGAAATGCCCTTCAGGATCGGACGGGCCGCATCATAGGCGAAGTGCACGTCCTTGAAGGAGATCGCGCCCTGGCCGATCCGAAGTTCGGTCGCATCAGGCGCGTCTTTGACTTCGGTCTGCACCTCAAGCAAATCGAACATTTGCTCGATATCGGTCAGCCCCTGGCGGATTTCGCGGTAGACGAAGCCGATGAAGTTGAGCGGTACGGAAAGCTGCAGCAGCATCGAATTGACGAAGACGAAATCGCCAACCGTCTGCTCGCCGCGCTGCACGGCCAGCGCCGACAGCACCAGCATGATGGTCGTGCCGATGCCGAAGATGACGCCCTGGCCGAAGTTCAGCCAGCCGAGCGAGGTCCAGACATCGGTCGCCGCCTTTTCGTAGCGTTCCATCGATTTGTCGAAACGCTTTGCCTCCATCTCCTCATTGCCGAAATATTTGACGGTCTCGAAATTGAGGAGAGAGTCGATCGCCTTGGTGTTGGCGTCGGTATCGCTGTCGTTCATCGACCGGCGGATGGCGATGCGCCAGTCGGATGCGCGGATCGTGAACCAGATATAGGCCCAGACGGTAAAAGCGGTAACGGCGAGATAGGAGAAGCCGTAGCCCCACCAGAAGATCGCTGCCGTCAGCAGGAATTCGATGACGGTCGGGACCGAATTGAGGATCGTGAACCGCACGATCGTCTCGATGCCCTTGGTGCCGCGCTCGATGATGCGCGAAAGCCCGCCGGTCTTGCGCTCGAGATGGAAGCGCAGCGACAGCTCGTGCATATGCACGAAGGTCCTGTAGGCGAGCTGGCGCACCGCATGTTGTCCGACGCTGGCAAAGAGCGCGTCGCGCAGCTGGTTAAGGCCGAGCTGGATCAGCCGGGTGATGTTATAGGCGATCACCAGCGCGATGGCGCCGGCCAGCAGCGGTGGCACCGAGCCGGCAAGATCCATCCTGCCGTTCAGCGCATCGGTCGACCATTTGAAGAAATAGGGAACGAGCAGTAATACGAATTTGGAGATCAGCAGGTAGACCGAAGCCCAGACGACGCGCATTTTCAGGTCGGGCCGGCCGGCCGGCCACATATAGGGCCAAAGGTTGAGAAGCGTCCGCGGCAGGTTGGATTCGGAGACTGTCTTGCTGTTTGCCATGCTTGTCTCCAGCCCGGATGAGCTTGCCGCGATTGCGGCGATTCGATGGCGGCAGGAGCGCGGAACCGGGACCTACCTGAAAGCGCTTCCCATATCCCGCAGCCGCCACCGCCAGATAGGGTGCCGGGCGGACGAATACAACAATTGCTGGGGTAAGGAAACGACGAGGCCGGGCGCTTGTCCCGCCCGGCCTCGTCGCGTTGTTTAGCAGCTTAGAGATGCTGGCCGGACATGCGCTTGCGGTGCAGCTCTTCGGCATTCGGCAGGACATCCTTCGGCAGGCCAAAAATCTGGCCAGGGCGGATGCGATCGGGATTGATGATCTTGTCCTCGTTGGCGATGTAGATCGTCGTGTAACGAACGCCGAGGCCATAGGTGCGGCGCGAGATCTGCCACAGCGTGTCGCCGCGGCGAATGATGACCGCCGCATTGTTTGCCGTCAGCGGCGCCTGTTCGATCGTCTTCGGCTGGTTGCTTCCGACATCGTTTGCAGATGGCGTTGCCGGCGCGGGTGCAGCGGTGAGTTCGGCGATCATCCCGCCCAGTTTTTCAAGTGCGGCGCCGACGGATTTCGCATCCCCAGGCAGGCCCTGCAGCAGCTTCAGCGCATTGCCGGCGACCTGAGAGGCCGAGCCGGACGTTTGCCTGAAGGCATCGGGCGCATCGGCCGCCGGACGGAAGTCGGCGACCGAGCGTAGCGCGAACTCCGTTGCCGAGCGCGCCGCTGCGAGCTGTTCGGCGCCGGGCAGCTTGCCATCGGCAAATAGCCCCTTCAGCAGCCCGAAGGCCTTGCCGACTTCTGCTTTGAGTTTGCCGAGTTCGCCTTCGTCGAGCAGCACCATCGAGGAAGCACCGTTCGCCTCGGTGGGCGCCGATTGCGCGGCAACCCTCACCTGATCGCCGGCCGGGCGGTTGAAATTCACCGCCGCACGCACGATCACCTTGCCTGCGGGATCGACGATATCGACGCGGATCTTGTGGTCGCCGACCGAGAGCGTCACCACCCCGTCGATGACGAAATGGCCGTCGGAGCCGGCCGTGTCCTGGCCGACGAGGCTGTCGTCGGCATAACCGATGACCTTGGCATTGGAGCGCGTCGTGCCGGCAATGAAGATCTTGTTGCCCTCGATTTCGACGGCATTGACCATGATGTCGGGCACATTCGTCTTATCAGGTGCCGCGGTGCCGGGAATGGCCGGTGCCGTATCAGCGGCGCCGGAAGGGGTGTCGGTGAGGTTCGGCGTCTGCAGCGCCAGCTCGCCGGTTGCTGCAGCTGTTGCGGCAGGTGCAGCAGGCGGTGCCATTGGGTTGGAAGCATCGGCAACTTCGGTTCCGGCCTTCGGCGCGGTGATGATGCGGCTCGCCGTGCCGGGTTTGGAAACCATGGCGAGCAGATTGGCGCCATTGCCATCCTTCGGCACGGAAATGGTCGCGACTTCTTCGGAAAGCGTGCTCTTGCCGTCCTTGCCCGTGAACTTGAGGACGAGCTGGTGGTCGCCGGCCGGAAGCGGATCGTCGAGAACGGCAGCAAAATCGCCGCTTGCATCGACATTGGCCGTCGTCACCACCTTCTCGCCGTCGAGCACCTCGAGCTTGCCGTTCGGCTCGGCGGAACCGGCAATCACCGTCGATCCGTCGGGCTCGACGCGCAATACGTCGAAGGCAGGAAGCTTCGGGCTGGTATTTTCCGCCGCCGTATTCGTCCCAGGGGCGGTCTCCGGCGCACCGGTCAGCGCAACCTCGGCCTTGGCGATCGCGGCAAGCGCATCGGCGATGTTCTCGGGCAGCGACCGGATGATGGCGAGCGCCTTCGCGCCGCCTTCCTTGGCCTTGGCGGCAAGGGTCTGGGTCGCGGGATCGAGGCCCTCGGGAATGGTGAAATCGGCAAGCGCGGTCAGCGCGTTCACGGCCTTGGTCTTGGCGGCAGTGAAGACATCGATGGAAGGGCCTTTGCCGTCGGCAAACAATGCCTTGAGCTCGCTGAGCGATACGCCGGCATCGGCCGAAAGGCGACCCACTTTGTCGGCGACCGCAGCCGTGTCGCCCACGGCGGAGCGCGATGTCTTTGCCGCCTCGTTAACCGTGTTCTTGACCTCCGTGCTCGCCTGGTTGATGGCGTCTCCGACCTTGGTTGCATCGCCGCCGATGCGCGGCATAACGACAAACACCATCAGTAGGATTGCGATTGCGAGGACTGCAAGGGCCAGCAAGCCGGCACGGTTCTTCATCATTATGTCTCCCAAGGCGGCAATTTGCCGTAGTACCCAAAATTGCTAGCGATTCCCGTTGCTTTCCACAAGCATTCAAAGCAATTAGGCAAGCTAGGCACGCTGCTTTTCAGTCAATTTTCTTGACTGCATTGAAATGGAATAGTTGTTTTGCCCTCATGACCGAACAATCTGTATCGATTCGATCCATCTGCGTTTACTGCGGCTCAAGGCCGGGACGCGATCCTTCCCACATGGCGGCCGGGCGTGCTCTCGGAAGAGAGATCGCCGAATACGGCCTGCGCCTCGTCTATGGCGGGGGTACCAAAGGCATCATGGGCGCGGTTGCCAGCGGCGTGCTTTCAGGCGGCGGTCAGGTCACGGGCATCATTCCCGAATTCCTGATCGATATGGAAGCGACTCGCCACTCGCTCGGTCAGCTGAACGAACTCATTGTAACCCCTGACATGCATGCGCGCAAACACACCATGTTCGAGCGCTCCGATGCCTTCGTCGCGCTGCCCGGCGGCATCGGTACGCTGGAGGAGATCGTCGAGATCATGACCTGGGCGCAGCTCGGTCGCCACGAGAAGCCGATGGTCTTTGCCAACGTCAACGGTTTCTGGGATCCGATGATGGAATTGATGCGCCATATGACTGAAGAAGGCTTCCTGCACACTGCCCACCGGGTGCAGCCGCTCGTCGTCGACGAGATCTCCGGCATCATTCCGGCGATCATGGCCCAGGCAGCCCAACTCGCCGCCGATCGTGACGGCGAGGACGAAGTAATTTCGAAGATGTAGCGCGCGCGCCTTTGGAGCGGTTCGGCTTTCACGGAAGCGCCGAACCGCTCCAAGCTTTTGTTTTACGCAATCCCGGATGCAAAACCGCTGCGCACTTTTGCTGGAATTGCTCTAACGCTCCCGGCTTCCCTTCAGCATCGACCAACTATAGAGGAACAGCCCCGCCCAGATCAGCGGGAAGGCAATCATGCGTGCCGTGCCGAATGGCTCGTGGAAGACGAAGACCGCGATCAGGAAGATCATCGTCGGCGCGATATACTGCATGATGCCGATCGTCGAGAGTTTCAAGAGCTTGGCGCCGTTCGCATAGATCATCAGCGGCACGGCGGTGATGACGCCGCAGCCGAGCAGCAGGGTCGTATCTGCAAGACCGGTGCGGTAGAGGTGGCCCTGGCCGCCGAATTCGAGATAGAGGATGTAGAGGAGGGCCGGCCCGCTGAGGATCAGCACTTCGAGGAAGAAGCCCTGGTTCGGCCCGAGCGGCAGCGTCTTGCGCAACAGGGCGTAGAAACCCCAGCTGACCGCCAGCGTCAGCGCCACCCACGGGATGCCGCCGCTGTCCAGTGCGAGAATGGCGACGGCAAGCGCCGCAAGCGCGATCGCCGCAATCTGCAGCGGCTGCAGCTTTTCCTTGAGGAACACTGCGCCGAGGAAGATGCTGAACAGTGGATTGATGAAATAACCGAGTGCTGCATCGAGCGAATGGCCGGCGCCGATCGCCCAGACATAGGTGCCCCAGTTGACGGTGATCAGCGACGCCGTCAGCGCCGCCATCGCCAGCATGCGCGGCGAACTGAGCGCTGCGCGGATATCCTGCGTGCGCCCGAGCACGATCAGCACGATGCCCGCCAGCGGCAGCGACCAAACGATGCGATGGGCGATCACCTCGGCCGGCGAGATATGCGCCACCGCCTTCATGTAGATCGGCAGGAAGCCCCAGAGCAGATAGGCCGTCAGCGCGAAGGCGAACCCGCGCGGACTGTCTTCGTTCTTGGCCAACGGAACGGATGCATCGGTCGACATCGGTGTTTCCATCTTTGTTCTTCTTCTGATCCGGCCTAGCTTAAGCGCCGTGAATAGGCCAATTCATTTCGTTGAATGAAGGGTGAGAGGATTTGAACCGGGAGACGGGCGAGATGATCCGACGCCCTGCGGTGGGGGGCGGCGTCCGAAGGAAGCGAATGGTATTGGGCGAGGGCTGGGACCCTATCGCCGAGCCGGCGGAATAGGTTTATTCCGCCGCGATCTTGCCCGCCAGCTGCCGGTTCTTCATCAGCTTGTAGATGACCGAATCCATCAGCGCCTGGAACGAAGCGTCGATGATGTTCTCCGAGACGCCGACCGTCCACCAACGCACCCCGTCGCTGTCGGTGGATTCGATCAGCACGCGGGTGATTGCCTCCGTGCCGCCATTGAGGATACGCACCTTGAAATCGGCGAGCACCAGATCGTCGATCTCGTGCTGGTACTTGCCGAAATCCTTGCGCAGCGCGAGGTCGAGCGCGTTGACCGGGCCTTCGGCATCGGCCACCGACATCAGCGTCTGGCCGTCGATGGTGATCTTCACCACCGCCTCCGAGACGATCTTCACTCGGCCGAGACTGTCGAAGCGGCGCTCGATCATCACGCGGAAGCCTTCGATGGTGAAGAATTCCGGGATCGTGCCGAGCGTGCGGCGCGCCAGCAGCTCGAAGCTCGCATCCGCGCCCTCATAGGCATAGCCGATGGATTCACGCTCCTTGACGATGGAGATAAGCAGGTCGAGCTTCGGATCATCCTTGGCGACCGCGATACCGCGCCGTTTCAGCGCATTGATGAAGTTCGCCTTGCCGCCCTGGTCGGACACCATGACCTTGCGGAAATTGCCGACGGTTTCCGGCGGCACGTGTTCATAGGTCCGCGGATCCTTGAGCAGCGCCGATGCGTGGATGCCTGCCTTGGTGGCGAAGGCGGAAGCGCCGACATAGGGCATCTGGTGGTCGGGCGAGCGGTTGAGCAGCTCGTCGAAGGCATGCGAGAACCGGGTGAGGTTGAGCAGCCGCTCCTCGTCGATCGCCGTTTCGAAACGTGTGTTGTAGGCGCTCTTCAGCGCCAGCGTCGGGATCAGCGTCACCAGATTGGCATTGCCGCAGCGCTCGCCGATACCGTTCAGCGTGCCCTGGATCTGCCGGACGCCGGCGTCGACGGCGGCAAGCGAATTGGCGACCGCCTGGCCGGTGTCGTTATGCGCATGGATGCCAAGACAGTGGCCGGGAACGCCTGAGGCGATCACCGCCTCGACGATCGCCCGCACTTCCGGCGGCTGCGTGCCGCCATTGGTGTCGCAGAGCACGACCCAGCGGGCGCCGCTCTCATAGGCCGTCTTGGCGCAGGCAAGCGCATAGGCCGGATTGGCCTTGAAGCCGTCGAAGAAATGCTCGCAATCGACGATCGCCTCCTTGCCCGCGCCAACCGCCGCCTTGACGCTTTCGGCGATGCATTCGAGGTTTTCCTCGTTGGTGCAGCCGAGCGCCACCGCGACATGATAATCCCAGCTCTTGGCGACGAAACAGATGGCGTCGGATTTTGCCTGCAGCAGCCCGGCAATGCCGGGATCGTTGGAGACCGAAACGCCCGCCCGCTTCGTCATGCCGAAGGCGACGAAGCTGGCCTGGCTGGTGCGTTTCTCGCTGAAGAAGGCCGTATCCGTCGGATTGGCGCCGGGATATCCGCCCTCGACGTAATCGATGCCGAACTCGTCCAGCATGGCGGCGATCGCAATCTTGTCCTCGACGGAGAAATCGATGCCGGGCGTCTGCTGCCCGTCCCGGAGCGTCGTGTCGAAGAGATAGATGCGTTCTTTCATGTCGTTTCCTCCCGCCAGGCGGGTTGTTATGAAGTGCGGATGCTGCCCCTCATCCGCTGCCGCCACCTTCTTCCCGTTATGACGGGGAGAAGGGATATGCCGCACCGTATCGCGGGGCACGTCCCCTCTCCCCGCGGGCGGGGAGAGGGTTAGGGTGAGGGGCTGCCCCCAATGCCAACGATCAGTCTTGCTTCCCGGCAAACTTATCCGTCGCCCGGATCAGCTGATCGAGAATCCCCGGCTCCGAATAGGCATGGCCCGCGCCCTCGATCAGGTGGAACTCTGCCTTCGGCCAGGCCTTGTGCAGCAGCCAGGCATATTTGGCCGGGCAGGGCATGTCGTAGCGTCCATGTACGATGACGCCCGGAATATCCCTGAGCCTGCCGGCATCGCGGATCAACTGTCCCTCGTCCATCCAGCCGGCATGGACGAAGAAATGGTTCTCGATGCGCGCAAATGCATAGGCGAATTCCGGCTCCTCGAACTTGCCGCTCGTCGAAGGTTCCGGCAGCAGTGTGATCGTTTCGCCTTCCCAGATGCTCCAGGCCTGCGCGGCCTTAAGGCGCACGTTCCTGTCCTCATGCGTCAGGCGACGATGATAGGCATGCATCATCTCATGCCGCTCTTCCGGCGGAATCGGCGCGATGAACCGCTCCCACTTGTCGGGGAACATTTCCGAGACGCCGAATTGGTAGTACCAGTCGAGCTCGGCCTTGGTCAGCGTGTAGATGCCGCGCAGGATGAGCTCGGAGACGTGCTCCGGATGCGTCTCGGCATAGGCGAGCGCCAGCGTCGAACCCCAGGAACCGCCGAACACCTGCCAGCTGTCGACGCCGGCCATCTCGCGCAGCCGCTCGATATCGGCGACGAGGTGCCAGGTCGTGTTGGCATGGAGTTCCGCATGCGGCGTCGACCTGCCGCAACCGCGCTGGTCGAACAGCATGACGTCGTAGAGAGTGGGATCGAAAAGCCGGCGATGGGCGGGTGAGATGCCGCCGCCCGGACCGCCATGCAGGAAGACGGCAGGCTTGGCGCCGGGCGTGCCCGAGCGCTCCCAATAGATCACATGGCCGTCGCCGACATCGAGATGGCCGGAAGCATAGGGTTCGATTTCGGGATAGAGCGTGCGCAGTATCTCGGTCATATCTTCACGCCTTTTGCGGGCCAGACTTCCGTGTCGTGGTCGGGATGCTGGAAGGAGATGATCGCCTCCTGTCGTGCGTAGAAATCCTGATCCTTCAGCACCGGCGCCTCGAAAATCGTCTCCACCCAGGGCAGGCGTGCCTCGTAGTTGACCTGGATCAGCGGTGCGAGGTCGCTGCGGTCGTCGAAGGTGCCGATCGCAAGCTCCAGCCCGCCCGGATGGCGATAGGCCATCGGTGTGCCGCAATTGCTGCAGAAGCCGCGTTCGATATTGACCGAGGACTGGAAGTAGCTCGGCTCGCCGCGCGTCCATTCCATCCCTTCCTCAGGCGCGGTGACCAGCGCGGAGAAGAAGCCGCCGAACTGTTTCTGGCACATGCGGCAATGGCAGATCGAGGGCCGCCCCAGCCTGCCTGATATGCGGAAGCGCACCGCGCCGCACTGGCATCCGCCTGTTTTTATCGTGTCCGTCATGAGGTTTCTCCGAGGGGCCAATTTTGCGTGTCGTGGTCGGGGTGCTGATGGTTGCTTGCCGCGATCGTGTTTTCGCGGTCGGGCGTTTCAGGCTGTGGTTCCAGCGGCAGACCGTCGAGCGCATGAAACCAGGACATCTTGCGGCCGGTATTCGATTGCATCACCGGCTTGACCGTATCGGGCTCGTCGAGCGAGCCGAGCGTGATGTTGATGAAGTCCGCCTCGGGAATATCGTAGAACAGCGGCGTGCCGCAATCGCCGCAGAAACCGCGCCGCACCAGATCCGAGGACTGAAACCATTTCGGGGCGCCGCGCGTCAGCTCAAAATCCTTACGCATGGCCGCTGCAAGCGGCAGAAAATAATTGCCGGCGGCTTTCTGGCACATGCGGCAGTGGCAGATGTGTGGGTAGCCGAGCTCGCCGCTGGCCCGATAACGGACCGCCCCGCACTGGCATCCGCCCGTCTGCTTCGCCACGCCGGTCAAGTGCGATCCTCCGGCGGCCAGACCGGCGTATCGTGGTCGGGATGCTGATAGGAAACGAGTTCGTTGAGGAAGGAGCCTGCAGCCAGATCCGCCTCGGTTCGCTCTCCGGGCAATTCGTGCAGATGATCGACGAAGCCGATCTTGCCTTCCACGCCCCATTGAATGGTGGGAGGAAGGGATGACGGATCGTCGAATGCGCCTGCAGCTACCGCCACTCCATCCGGCGCCTCATAGGTGAGCGGCGTGCCGCAATCGCCGCAGAAGCCGCGCTCGACGAAATTGGAAGAGCGGAATCTTTTCCGCTCTCCGCGTGTCCATTCGAAATCGGCGCCGCGCACCGAGACCAGCGGCGCATAATAGGCCCCGAACGCCTTCTGGCACATGCGGCAATGACAGATCGACGAATCTTTGATGTCGCCGCTGACGCGGAAACGGATCGCTCCGCATTGGCAGCCGCCGGTATAGGTCGTCATCTCTTGACCTCCCACGTCGTCACGCGCTCGCCGGTCACCGCATCCTTGCCGTCCTTCAACTGGATGCCCTTTGCCGCCAGTTCGTCGCGGATCTTGTCGGCCTCGGTGAAGTTCTTCGCCTTCAGCATTTCGAGACGCATCGCAACCAGCGCATCGACTGCCGATGCGACGGCTTCGTCGATTTCCATCTTTTTCGGCAACAGGCCCAGAAGGTCGGCCGTTGCGGCAAAGACGGCACGGGCTGTGGGATCCGCATGGGCAGCCTGGGCCAGCGCATGCAATGCCTGCACCGCCGCGACCGTATTGAGGTCGTCGGAAAGCGCGTTCAGCACGGTTTCATCGGGCGCCGCATCGCCGGCTTCTGCCGCCGGCCATTTGGCGAGCAGCCGTTCGGCTTCTTCCAGCCGCTTGATCGAAAAATCGATCGGCTCGCGGTAATGCGTCATCAGCATGGCAAGGCGTAGCACCTGGCCCGGCCAGCTGCGGCCGCCGAAGATGTCTGTGTGCAGCAACTCGTGGATGGTGACGAAATTGCCTTCGGATTTCGACATCTTGCGGCCTTCGACCTGCAGGAAGCCGTTATGCATCCAGACGTTCGCCATCACCTCGGTGCCGTGGGCGCAGCGCGACTGGGCGATCTCGTTTTCATGATGCGGGAAGATCAGGTCCAGCCCGCCGCCATGAATGTCGAAGACGTCGCCGAGATAACGCTTGCTCATCGCCGAGCATTCGATGTGCCAACCGGGCCGGCCGCGGCCCCACGGGCTCTCCCAGCCGGGCTCGTTGTGGCTCGACAGCTTCCAGAGCACGAAATCACCCGGGTTCTTCTTGTGCGCGTCGACGGCGATGCGGGCGCCGGCCTGCTGCTCGTCGAGCGGGCGCTTCGAAAGTTGACCGTAATCCGCCATGGATTTGGTGTCGAACAGCACTTCCCCTGATGCGACATAGGCGTGACCGTTGCCGATCAGCTTCTCGATGATCTCGGTCATCTCAACGATATTGTCGGTGGCGCGCGGCTCGAAGCTCGGCTCCAGGCAGCCGAGTTCGGCGACATCCGCGTGATATTGCGTCTCGGTCTTTTCAGTGACCGCGCGGATCGCTTCATTGAGCGGCAAGTCCGGATGGTCGCGAAGCGCCCGCGCATTGATCTTGTCGTCGACGTCGGTAATGTTGCGGGCATAAGTGACGTGATCTTCGCCATAGGCATGGCGCAGCAGCCGGAACAGCATGTCGAAGACAATGGCTGGCCGGGCATTGCCGATATGAGCGAAGTCATAGACGGTCGGGCCGCAGACATACATGCGGACATTGTTGGGATCGATCGGCGAAAAGACCGATTTTTCCCGCGTCAGCGTGTTGTATAGCTTCAGTTCCGGCGTCGCGTCCATTTCACTCTCCCAAAGGCACGATCAGAAAAATATCGCGACCGGCGGACCGGGGCGTTTCGCATCTTGACTATTTGGGAGACGAAAACGGCCGGGCCAGCGCTCGCGCTAGCGAATAATCTTCCGGCAGATAATGCAAATAACCGTTTTCATGGCGGGTTTTATGGCCCGGTTCGCGCTTCCGGTCAAGGGGCGAAGAGCGATCCATCGGCAACAGGATACATCTATCCGGTGAATCGATGGCAGCAACCAACGTCTTTGAAACCCATTAGCGCGCTCTTGAAATTCGTCCGCCATTTTCGGCTCACAAATCTCGCATAGCCAGTTGAGAAGCTGTTGAAAATAGGAGGAAGGGATGCGGAGACTTGCCCGATCGACGATCGGAGCGACTGCAGTTCTGGTGGTCGCATTCGCTGCATATTTCGCATACGATTTCGGCATGCTTCGCTTCAACAATCCCTCTCTCAGCAACTATCCAATCCAAGGCATCGATGTCAGCCATCACCAGGGCGATATCGATTGGAAGGCCGTTGCCGCGCAGCCGAATGTCCGTTTCGCCTTCATGAAGGCGACCGAAGGCGGAGACCATCGGGATTCCAAGTTCGCCGACAACTGGCAGCGCGCCGGAGATGCTGGAGTGGTCAGGGGCGCTTATCATTTCTTCACCTTCTGCCGTCCGGGCAAGGATCAGGCGCAGAATGTCCTGGCGACCGTGCCGAAGGAGCAGGGAACTCTGCCGATCGCCGTCGATCTGGAGTTTGTCGGCAATTGCAACAAAATCCCGACGCTCGAGGAAATGGCTGCCGAGGTGAACGCCTTCTTCACAGAGCTGAAGGGCACCTTTCCGGAGAAGCCTGTTTTCTACGTCACGCAGGAGTTCTTCGATCAATATCTGAAAGGCAATGAATCGCGCTTTCCCGACCACTATCTATGGCTGCGCAGCGTGTTCAGGGAACCGAGGCAGGAAGAGTGCAGTCATTGGTCAATCTGGCAATTTGCCGACAACGGCACCTTGGACGGCATCCAGGGACCGGTTGACCTCAATGCGCTATGCCCGTCGGCAACGGGCCTGGCGCATCTGTTCCCCGCCGTTGCAGCGAACTGAAATGTCCGGCCTATCTGAAATGTCCGGCTTATTCCGGCAGGCGATAATCGACAAGCTTGTTCTCCCGGACGATGAACAACTTGCCCGTCTCCGTCACACCAGGCCCGAGCAACGGCAGGATCGCCTTTGCGACCTCGGAGGGATGCGGCAGCGTCTGGGGATCTTCGCCGGGCACCGCCTGCGCCCGCATCGCCGTGCGTGTCGCCCCCGGATCGACGCTGGTGACCCGCAGCGGTGTGCTTTGACTTTCGCCGGCCCATGTGCGTGCCAGCGCTTCGACCGCAGCCTTGGAAGCGGAATAGGCGCCCCAGAAGGGGCGGCACTTGTGAGCGGCACCCGAAGACAGGATCACCGCACGGCCGGCATCGGAGCGGGCGAGCAGCGGGTCGACCGAGCGGATCAGCCGCCATGTTGCGGTGACGTTGATGGTCATCACCTTCTCGAACACCTTCGCTTCGATATGGCCGATTGGCGAAATGACGCCGAGCACGCCGGCATTGGCGACGAGGATGTCGAGCTTGCCCCAGCGCTCGAAGATTGAGCCGCCGAGCGCATCGATCGCATTCATGTCGGCAAGGTCGAAGGGCACGAGCGTCGCCGTGCCGCCGACAGCCTTGATCGCATCGTCGAGGTCCTCAAGCCCGCCGACCGTGCGTGCGCAGGCAATCACATGGGCGCCGGCTTTGGCAAGTTCCAGCGCCGTGAAATAGCCGATGCCGCGCGACGCACCGGTGACGAGTGCGATCTTGCCCTCAAGATTGATATTCATGACGTTGTGTTCCCTCACGAAGGGAGAGGGGTGCGATGCACCCCTCGGAATGGACAATGGAAAAACCGGCGCGCCGTGTCAGCCGTTGCTGGCAAGCATGGAAATCTTGTTGCCCATGGACTCGCCGTTCTTGTCGAGCAGGCGGGTCGGATAGTCGCCGGTGAAATAATGGTCGGTGAACTGCGGCCGGACCGGATTGCGATCCTCACCGCCAACGGCGCGATAGAGGCCGTCGATCGACAGGAAGGCGAGCGAATCCGCGCCGATATATTTGGCCATGGCTTCGACATCGGCATATTGGTTTGCCAGCAGCTTGTCTGCGTCAGGCGTGTCGATGCCGTAGAAATCCGGGAAGAAGATCATCGGGCTTGCGACGCGGACATGGACTTCGCGCGCCCCGGCTTCACGGATCATCTGGACGATCTTGAGAGACGTCGTGCCACGCACGATGGAATCATCGACCAGCACCACGCGCTTGCCTTCGATCATTGCCCGGTTGGCCGAATGCTTCAGCTTCACACCGAAGGCGCGGATCTGCTGCGTCGGCTCGATGAAGGTGCGCCCGACATAGTGGTTACGAATGATGCCGTATTCGAAGGGGATGCCGCTCTGCTGCGCATAGCCGAGCGCCGCCGGCGTGCCGCCATCCGGCACCGGCACGATCACGTCGCCATCGACGGGCGATTCCTTCGCAAGGTTCATGCCCATGCTCTTGCGCGTCGTGTAGACGTTGCGGCCACCGACGACCGAGTCCGGGCGAGCGAAATAGACATATTCGAACAGGCAGAGGCGTTCCGGCTGCGGCTTGCTGGGCTTGCGCGCATCGATGCTGATCGAACCGTCGGGCTGGATTTCACAGATGATAACCTCGCCGTTCTCAACGTCACGGATGAACTTGGCGCCGATGATGTCGAGCGCGCAGGTCTCCGAGCAGAAGATCGGCTTGCCGTCGAATTCTCCCATGACGAGTGGGCGGATGCCGGTCGGGTCGCGCGCGGCAATCAGCTTGGTGCGCGTCATGGCCAGCATCGAGTAGCCGCCTTCCATCTGACGAATGGCATCGATGAAGCGGTCGGACGTGGAAGCGTGGCGGGAACGGGCGATGAGGTGGAGGACGACTTCGGTATCGGAGGTCGACTGACAGATGGCGCCGGTCGCGATGATCTGGCGGCGCAGCGTCAGGCCGTTGGTGAAATTGCCGTTATGGGCAATGGCGATGCCGCCTTCTTCCAGTTCGGCAAAGAGCGGCTGCACGTTGCGCATGGCTACTTCGCCGGTTGTCGAGTAGCGGGTATGACCGATCGTAATGCTGCCGGGCAGGCGGGCCAGCGTCATCGGATTGGTATAATGGTCGCCGACAAGGCCCATGTGGCGCTCTTGATAAAAGCGCTTGCCGTCGAAGGAGACGATGCCGGCCGCTTCCTGTCCACGGTGCTGCAGAGCATGCAGGCCAAGAGCGGTGAGCGCGGCGGCATCGGGATGTCCCAGAATTCCGAAAACCCCGCATTCTTCATGCAGTGTATCTCCGTCGAGCGGATCGTCGGTCGGGAAGGAATGGGACTGGTTCATTTCTGCGGGCCTCTGCTCTCACAAGAATGGATCGGCATTTCCAGAAATAGCTGAGCCCGGCGGAGCTGGAATGCTCGGCCGGACCCTCATTTCACGTCCCGCTCAAATGGCGATTGCCGGAAGGCGGGTCAAGCTCTTGAACACTGTGTCAATTCGCCGGCTGCTGCGCGCCGTCTGCAGGCGCGGTCGGTGCGTCTTCCGCCGGAGCTTGGTCGCCCGTCGGCGGAGTGGTACCTTCGGCGCCCTGTGCCGGCGGCTGCAGCTTATCACGGATGCTTTCCGGTATCATCTGGGCAAATTGCTCCGGCAGAACCGATTTCAGCTTCACGACCATCGAATCCAGGAAGGGCTTCGACTTCGCTTCGTTGACCCAGGTCGGACGGTGGTCGGCATCGACGAGCCAGTTCCAGAAGGCGACGGCAACGACCAGGAGCAGCACGCCGCGCGCTGCCCCGAACAGGAAGCCGAGCGTGCGGTCGAGTGCGCCGACACGGCTGTCGATGATGAAATCCGCGATCTTCATCGTGATGAAGGAGATGACGATGAGCGCGATCAGGAAGACGACCGCTGCCGAACCGACGATCGCGATACGATCGTCATCGGTATATTTCTTCGCATAGGGCAGCAGGTACGGATAGAGATAATAGGCAGCGGCGGCCGAACCGCCCCAGCTCGCGATCGAAAGAATCTCGCGCGAAAAGCCGCGGACCATCGCCAGCACGGCGGAGAAGAGCACGACGCCGATGACAATACCGTCGAAAATCGTAATGGGCATGTAAATTCAACTCCAGGACTGCCGCTTGGCGGCCGTGTCGTGCCTTATCGTGTGCTCCTATATCATCACCACTCTTGGCAATGAAAGGATCAAACGTCGTCTTCCACACGCAGCGCTCCCTTCGATCCGGCGATGCGCGCGACCAGATCCGGCAGGCTTGCGACTTCGCTCCAGCGCCCGCCGGAGCCCTTCGGCAATTCGGCGGAGGCAGATGGAAGCAGCGCTGCGGAAAAACCCAGCTTCTCGGCTTCCTTGAGACGCTGGGCGGTGTGCGCAACCGGCCGGATGGCACCCGACAGGCTGACTTCGCCGAAATAGACGCAATCGGCAGGAAGGGCAATACCGGCAAGCGAGGAAACGAGCGCCGAGGCGACGGCAAGATCGGCCGCCGGTTCGGAGATGCGGTAACCGCCGGCGACGTTGAGATAGACGTCGTGCTGGCCGAGCCTGACGCCGCAATGGGCTTCCAGCACCGCCAGGATCATCGACAGCCGTGCCGAATCCCAGCCGACCACGGCGCGGCGCGGCGTGCCGAGTGAGGTTGGGGCCACCAGCGCCTGCACCTCGACGAGAATGGGGCGGGTGCCTTCCATGCCGGCAAAGACGGCAGCACCCGGCGATTTTTCGTTGCGCTCACCAAGGAACAACTCGGAAGGATTGGCGACTTCCCGCAAGCCTCTGTCGGACATTTCGAAGACGCCGATCTCGTCGGTCGGGCCGAAGCGGTTCTTGACCGTGCGCAGGATGCGGTAGTGATGGCCGCGGTCGCCTTCGAAATAGAGCACGGCGTCGACCATGTGCTCGACGACGCGTGGCCCGGCGATCTGCCCGTCCTTGGTCACATGCCCGACGAGCACCATGGCGGCCCCTGTCTGCTTGGCGAAACGGATCATTGCCTGCACGCCGGTGCGCACCTGCGTCACCGTTCCCGGCGCGGACTCGGCAAGTTCGCTCCACAGCGTCTGGATGGAATCGATGATGACGAGGTCCGGCCGCTTGCCCTCTGCGAGCGTCGCCAGAATATCCTCGACATTGGTTTCGGCTGCCAGCATCACATCGGTATCGGCCGCCGCAAGGCGTTGCGCCCGCAGCCGCACCTGCGCCACGGCTTCTTCGCCGGAGACGTAGATGATCTTGTGGCCGCGCCGCGCAAGGGCGGCGGCGGCCTGCATCAGCAGCGTCGATTTGCCGATGCCGGGATCGCCGCCGATCAGCACCGCCGAACCGCGCACGAAACCGCCGCCGAGCGCCCGGTCGAGCTCCGACATGGCGGTATGGATGCGTGGCGCCTCCTCGATCTCGCCGGAGAGCGCCGTCAGCGCCACCGGTCGGCCCTTCTTCGGTGTCTTACCGGGACCGGAGCCGATCCCGCCCATCGGGTCTTCCTCGACGATGGTGTTCCACTCGCCGCAGTTCTCGCATTTGCCAGCCCAGCGGTTATGAACCGTGCCGCAACTCTGGCAGATGAATTGTGTCCTGGCCTTCGCCATCCATTACTCTTTCAGTCCGGGTTCCCGAGCGAAGCGACGCGCCGCTTCACCGAATCATTATCGTGCTTGAGATAATGGCTATCGCGACGGATCAAAACTAATGATTTCCCCATCAGCGCACCCATGCCTATCCTTTGCTCCTCATTCGGAACGGTGGAAAATGTTCGATTATTCGTTTGCGCACTGGCTTGCATTTCTGTCGGCAGCGGTTTTGCTGAACCTTTCGCCTGGACCCGATATCGCCTTCATCCTCGGTCACACGATGAGAAGCGGAAAACGTGCCGGTTTTTCCGCGCTGTTCGGCGTCTGGTCCGGCGCCTGCCTGCACGTGCTGATGGCTGCACTCGGTCTCTCGGCCATACTTGCCGCTTCCGCCGTCGCCTTCTCCACGGTCAAATGGATCGGCGCCGCCTATCTCGTCTGGCTCGGCATCCAGGCTTTGCGCTCCCGTGGCGGCGATGGCCTGATAAAGGCTGCTGGTGAAAAATTGCCGGTTGCAAGAATCTATCGGCAGGGAATTCTGGTGTCGCTGCTCAATCCGAAAGTGGCGATATTCTTCCTGGCCTTCCTGCCGCAATTCGTCGTCGAAGGGGCAGGACCGGCATGGGCGCAGCTCATGCTGCATGGCGGGCTCATCATCGTCGTCGCAGCCTTCATCGAACCGCCGCTCGTCCTTCTCGGCGGGCGCCTTGCGGATGCAATCAGGCATAATCAAAAAATCGGCCTCTGGCTCGATCGCGGCCTCGGTGCACTTTTCGTGGCGCTCGGTGTCCGTCTCGCCCTCAGCAGCCGCTAGAGCATGATGCCGAAAAGTGTGAGCGGTTTTCGGTCGACATCATGCTCTAACTATATAATGTAGAACAGGATTCAGCTTTTAGGCCGACCCGGCCTAAAA
>NZ_VSZV01000226.1:3714-15139 GCF_008919455.1 Rhizobium sp. PEPV16 | reverse complement strand
CGAGCCCCTGGCTGTAACGCGCTTCGACGCTTCTTCCTCGCGACAGCGAAGCAAGTTCAGCGAGATCGGCGGGCGGCTCGTAGCCGCCGGCGCAGAACATGGTCAATGCCGCAACACCGTTGTTCAACCAGCCGGTTCCGAAAGCGACCTGGGCGAAGGGCGCGAGCTCGGTCAGCGGGCCGGCGCGCAACTCCTTGTCATAGGCGCGGCCCTGCGATCCGGCCGGAACACCTGCGAGCGTATGAAGAGCGATCATCCGGAAGATGAGATCGATCTGGGCGCGGGCGCGCGCTGACAACGCCGCCTCAGCCCAGCGCTCCAGCGCCAGCAGGCCGATGAAATCGATCGGGTAATAGGCGGCCGAGTTCCACTCCGCCAACCCATGGGCTTCGACGCTGTCGAACCAGCGCCCGAGCCGCTCGCGGCCAAGTTCCGCCTGCTGCCGCCCCGTCCGGCCCGAGGCCGAAAACACCTCGTCGGGCAGGAGAAGTCCCGCCAGCAGCTGGCTCGTATGGAAGCAGAGCACGTGGTTCTCGCTCCAGAACCACATCGCGTCGTTGCCCGGCTCGTCCACCCAGTAACGGTAGGAGCGAACGGAATGCCGGATGCGAGCCACCACGGCATCGGGCATCCGGTCGGCATAGGCGCCAAGTAGCCACAAGAGCGGCACCATGATGAAATCCGAGCAATCTTCCCGCGCATCGATGGAGACGAGCGTCGCGTCGATGATGCGGTCGAAGCTTTCCTGGTCGTGGTGACCGGTTTCCATCATGGCGATCAGGCGCCCGACGCGGTTGGCGCCGAAGCGGGCGCCGTATTCCAGCGCCTGCCGCTTGCGGGCGGCAAGCGACGCCTCTGATGGCAACGGAGAAATGCTGCTCAGGAAGGCGGCATCGATGACGCGAGTGACCGAGCCCGTGCCGGAGCCGATCGTCATATGCACGCCGTGATAACCGTCCGGAATGCCGCAGACATCGTCGGCCGTGAGGCTGCTCTGATGGGCCTTGAGCGTCAATCGGGAATGCGCGAGAACGGGCCGCTCGTGACCATGGCCGACGACCTTGATCTCGACAGGCAAGTCGCGTTCGGGCGCGGTGCCGAAGATGATCTCCAGCGGCTGATTGACGAAGACGTCGCCGGCCGGACGGACGCCGCGCGCAAGGGCTTCCAGCTCGCGAACCTCATCCTGATCAAGCGATACAGGCAGCAGCACGCTAAGCGGCTCGCCGTCCAGCATCTCGATCTCGAAGAACCACGTCGTGTCGCGCTCGGCCAAGTCTTCGGTGTGGACGAGAATCTGGTTGTCGCCGGCGTCCAGCGCCAGCTTTATGTCGGTTGCGCTCTCGGTGTTGCGCTTGAAGGGTTCGAAGCGCACCGCCTCCTGTCCGTTGACCCATATGCGAACGCCGCCGCAGGTCTTCAGTCTGAGATTGAGCGTTCGCGCGGACCCCGTCCTGAACGTGCCCTTCAACCATCGCCTGAGATGCGTCGGCACGTGCCAGAAGCCGGTGAACTCCACGCGGCGGTTCGAGCCGGGAAGATTGAGGCTTTCGGTCGGCCAGGCGGTGTCGGGTAGCAGCGGCCGCCCCACCATGGTCGACCAGAAGGCCTTGCGGCAGGGCAGGTCGCCGACATCGACGAAACCGTTGATAAAACGATAGTTCACGCGGTCTTCGGCCGGCGCAGGCTCGCCGGGAAAATAGCTGGCGATCAGGCCGGAAACGGCCCATGCCGTGATCGTCTGCCCCTCGGCCACGCTGTATGCTGGCGCCATCTCGTCCGGCTGGTTGATGTATTCCGTTTTCACAGACCGCCTCCTCCGCAATACTATGAAAATATTTTCATTAGGTTATTTGTGCGCGCTATTTTTGCAAATTGCTCAAAAACATCGCTATTACCGCAGAAAATAGCTTGACGGAACGAATGTCAAGTATATGAAATTGATTTATCGATGGCTGAGGCCGCGATTGATGAAAATGTTTTCATGGGAGGATGAAAATGAAAACCTATCTATCAGGGGCTTTCGCACTGGCGCTGGTCACCGCTTCTTTCGCCTGGTCGAGTGTCGCCATGGCGGAAACCCAGACGATTACCTTTCTCTTCACCGACGACGACCAGGCTTATGTCGAACGGATGGAAGCGCTCAGCAAGGAATTCGAGACGGCGCATTCCGACATCAAGGTGAATTTCGTCTCGTCGGGTTATGACGCAGTCGCCAAGCAGCTGCCGGTACAGCTTGCCATCGGCGAAGGTCCTGACATCGCCAAGATCACCGACTGGCAGCTGGCGCCCTACTATCTCGACATGCGCCCCTTGATGAAAGACCCAGATGGCTTCGCCAAGCTGCATGGCGAAAGCTTGAACACGCTTCGCTTCCCGGGCGTCAACGATCCGAACTCGATCAACGGCTATGTCGCGTCGCAGACCTTCAACCTGCCCTTCGTCAACAAGACGCTCTTCGAACAGGCGAATGAACCGCTTCCGAAGCCGACAGCCACGCTGAAGGATATCGTCGAAGCCTCGGCGCGCGTCGCCAAGGCGACCGGCGCCCAGATCCCCTTCACGATGGACCGCTCGGGCCATCGCTTCTCCGGCGCGGCCTTCTCCTACGGCTCGAATTACGTCAAGGACGGCAAGTTCTCGTTCCCCGACGATGCCGCCAAGCGCTACATCACCGATCTCTACAACTGGACGAAGGACGGCTCTTTCCCCAAGGAAATGTGGGGTGCGGCCGGCGGAACCCAGTACAAGAACATGGGCGACGAATTCGTCAACGGCAATGTCGTGACGTATGTCGCCGGCAACTGGATGGTCAATCCGTTCCAGAAGAAGATCGGCGACGCCTTCGACTGGACGGCGATCAGCGCCCCCTGCGGCGATGCCGGTTGCTATGCGATGCCCGGTGGCACCGCGATCGTCGGCTTCAAGCGCACCAAGCATCCGGAGGCCGTCGCCGCCTTCATCGAATTCCTCGGCTCTGAAAAGGTCCAGCGTGAAATCGCCGAAAACTACGTCATCCTGACCGGCGCCGACATCAAGGACCCGCAATACAAGCTCGAGAGCAAGAACGCCAAGGATGCCATGGCCGTCTTCCTCGGAAGCCGCAACAGCGCACCGAAGGCAGCCCGCGACCTGGAACGCCTCAAGGGCTCCTCCGCCATCTATCAGCTGATCGTCCAGCGGATGAGCCAGCTGATCGTCGGCGAGCTTTCCCTCGACGACACCTTCAAGGCGATGAGCGCGGACGTCGACAAGGTCAACGTGGCGCTCGCCGCCAACAAGTAACCGGCCGCGCCTGTCTCCCACAGATTGCGCGCTGCGTCAGCCACGGCCTCGCAACGGGCCGTGGCTGATCGTTTTTCGCCCTGCCTGGCGTCCTCTCCGACACTTTGATCGGTTTCCAATTGTCGACGATCTGAACCACACTACAACTGCCGCCAGGAAATGTAGCGTCGCCAGTTCCGCGGCGCGATGCTGGGAACGGCGGCGACTGGCGAAGGAATGGTGACACGCGGTTCGAGAGAGGTTATAGGCGTTGTCAGCCTTCGCCGGCTCGCAGGCGCCATGGTCAACTCACAAATGCCGGCAACCCGGTTACCTCCGGCGACCCAGCGCTGTCCATCCGTATAGAGGTGCATTTCCATGCCGATGGGCTCCGAGCATCCGCTGCGAAGGGAACTTCACAACGAGCTCCACGCGCGGCCGTCGCTTTACTTCGATGGCGACACGGATGTGTGGCACGTCGCCATCGTCGGCGACAATGCCCCTCCTCAGTTACCAAATTCCCTGCCGGGACTGGAGGACGTTTCCACGACCCGCGAAGGCAACCACGGCATCGGCCGCATCGGCGATGGCCGGCTGAAGTGGGAGGCGCATACCGAGTTTCTGACGCTGACCTTCGTCGTTCCCGCGTCGGCCGAGCCCGGCAGCAATCCGCCGGAAGCCTTTCAGGCCTGCTGCCGTCAGATCGACGGAAAGGTCATCGCGGCGGTCCGGGTGCTCGTGCGGGACGAGAAGGACGGGCAGCGTCCGGAAAAACCGAAGCTCGACTATGTCGCTTCACAGGTCGGTGGCGGCGACGCTGAAGTGCATTCGAACTTCCGGCTGACCGACAGCGGCTTCGTGGAATTCCTGTTCTTCAACCGCAATCTCAACGCCTATCGCACCGGCCGGATGGTCAGGCGTTTCCTGGAGATCGAGACGTACCGGATGATGGCGCTACTGGCGCTGCCGATGGCGCGCGAGACGGTGTCGAAGCTCTCGATCTTCGACCGGCGCCTCGACCTGCTGATCTCGCATATGCAGAGTGCGGTCAAGGTCGACAAAGCCCTGCTTTCCGAGGTCACCAAGCTTTCGTCGGATGTGCTCAATTTCTCCGCTCTCGCCCGCCACCGCTTCGGCGCGACGAAAGCCTATGCCGAGATCGTCGCGAGCAGATCGTCGGAGCTGCGCGAGGAGCGCGTCGAGCAGCGCCAGCGGATCGGCACCTTCATCGACCGGCGGTTTCAGCCGGCCGTCCGTGCGGTTCACGCCGCCGAACGCCGCCTCGATGAACTGGCCGAACGCGTGAGCCTGGCCGGAGACCTCCTTAGAACCACCGTGCAGGTGCAGCTCGAAGATCAGAACGCCTCACTGCTGACCTCAATGGAAGAGCGGGCGCGCATCCAGGTGCATATCCAGCAGGCGGTCGAAGGCTTCTCCGTCATCGCCATTACCTATTACACCGTCGGCCTCGCAAAGATCTGCCTGGAAAGCATTTCTGAACTGGGCGTCGATCCGCACGTGACGAAGCTCGCCGTTCTCGGCGCCATCCCGCTCGTGCTCTTCGCCGTCTGGGCGGCAGTTCGTCATGTTCGAAAGAGCATTGCCGGCCACTCCAACAGCCCTGCATCCGAGAGCCACTGACGCGGCGTCAGATACTCGCTCACCGCCGCCCTTTCGATACGGCGGCGTTTTCTTAGCTGTACCGGAAGAACGTCAGGATGCCATTGCGTAGTGGCGTTCCGATGCCCGGCCACTGCCCGTCCTGAACCGCCGCAGCAGCTCGGCAAGGCTTTCAGTTTCATGGGTCAGGCTCTGGGCAGCCGCCGTGGTCTCTTCGACCATCGCGGCGTTCTGCTGCGTCACCTTGTCCATCTGGTCGCCGGCAGCCGAGACCTCGCGCAGGCTGGTCGCCTGCTCGCGGGCGGCAACGGCGATCTCGGCCACGGTCGCATTCATGGCCGTGACCTGCTCGACGATCTGTTCGAGCGAAAGGCCGGATTCGCCTACCAGCTGAACGCCGGTCTTGACCTGCGCCGAGGAGGTGGAGATCAGCTGCTTGATCTCCCTTGCCGCGTTGGCGGAGCGCTGGGCGAGCTCGCGGACTTCCTGGGCGACGACGGCAAAGCCCTTGCCCGCCTCGCCGGCGCGCGCCGCTTCCACGCCGGCATTCAGCGCCAGCAGGTTGGTCTGGAAGGCAATCTCGTCGATGACGCTTATGATGTTGCCGATTTTGGACGACGAATTTTGAATTTCCGTCATCGCATCGATTGCGCGGGCAACGATCTCGCCGCCCTTTTCCGCATTGGTGCGGGCGGTTGCCACAACACCCTGGGCGCGGCTTGCACCCTCCGCCGTTCCATTGACGCCGCGGGTCACTTCACCCAGCGCCGCGACGGTCTCCTCCAGCGAGGCTGCCTGCTGCTCGGTGCGGCGGGCGAGATCGTTGGAAGCGGTGGAGATTTCCGCAAGGCCGGATCGGATGGTGCCGACCGCGCGGATGACGGCGTCAACCGCCTCTTCGAGGCTCGCGACCGAATTGTTGAAATGATCCCGGATCCTGACATAGCGATGGTCGACTTCGCCGACGCGGACAGTGAGGTCGCCCTTCGAGAGTGCGTCCAGCCCGACAGAGATCTGGCGGAAGGCATGCTCCATCACCTGCGCATCGCTGAGCCGCTCGGCCTCCTGGCGCAGCCGCTCTTCTTCGGCCGCCAGGCGGGCGCGTTCGGCATTGGCTTCCGCAATCAGCTTGGCGCGCCCCGTTTCCTGGAAAACCTTCAGCGAACGCGCCATGGCCCCCAGCTCGTGGCGGTGCTCGACGCCCGTTATCACAATTCCTTCCTCACCGCGGGCAAGCTGCTCCATGGACTGCGCCATGTTGCGCACCGCCGAGGAAATCAGCCGGCCGACGAAATAGGAAAGCACGAGGCCGATAACGATCAGCAGCCCGCTGATGACCAGCGTTGTGCTGGTCGCGGAGGCAACCGTTGCGTCCACCGAACCATCAAGGGTCTTCTGCGCACCGGTAACGGTTGCCTGCAGATCCTTGAAGCCATCCGAGATTTTCGGCGCGAGCACGCTGAGCTGCGTCTGGCGGATGTTGCCCGAGGCCTGCAGCACGTCCTTCATGTCGCCGAGACGGGCGGTGTAATTCTGCATCAGCTGGCCGGCGCCCATCAGGCGCTTCTTCTGCAGCTCGTTCTTTGCGGCTTTTGCGGCAGCTTCGTTGAGCGCGACCGCTTCGGCCAGTGCTGCCTGCGCCGTGTCATAGGCCGCAAAATCATCGGAATGCACGAAGCGTTCGGAGAAATAGAGGCTGCGGTTCAACGCCTCCAGTGTCGCCGCCGTCATCTGCAGCAGCGGCACATCATTCTGGCGCCAGGCGCTGCGCACGACATCGTTGAGCGCAATACTGGTCCAGGGGCCGAATTCGGTGACCTTGGAGATCAAGGCATCACGCCTGGCCTGCAGCGCAACGATTTCTTCGAAAGCCTTGCCATAGGTGGCGATGTCCTGGCGGATCGCCGCAAGACCGGACTGCAGGTCCTTGTTGCCGGCAAAACGCGGATCGTCGGCGTCGAACGCCTTCACGCCGGCGCGGAAGCGGTCGACGACAGCCTGCGTCGGCGTGGAGCGGAAGGCTTCCGCCGACATCTGAATCTCGTTCAGTTGGTCGCTATAGTCCGAGATGGCGAGACTTTGGCCGGCCGTGACGCGATAGGACGAGAAGATCGAGGCGAGCCCGTTCATACCCGAGATCGCGCTGATCGTGAGCAGGCTCATCAACAGGATCAATGGTACTAAGCCGGAGGTGATCTGTGCGCGAATGCCGAAATTATTCCAGAAATGCAACATCATAGTCCTCTTATGCTCACTGGCTCTTCGGCAGATAGGTGGCAATGTTCTCAGGTGTGACGAGTTCGAAGGGAACGTTGTTTTCGCGCGGCACCTTCTCTTTGCGGATCAACTTGACGGCAGCGTCGACAGCGGCAGCACCCTGTCCGACGGCGCTCTGGAGAATGGTGACGTCGAGATCGCCGGCCACCATCGCGGCGAGCGCGTCATCGGTCGCGTCGACACCGGCGACGACGACATCTTTCATCGGAATATTGTTCTTCTTCATGGCCCGGATCGCGCCGAGCGCCATCTCGTCATTATTGGCGATGACCGCGTCGAACTTGACGCCGGCCGACAGCCATTCCTGCATCTGCTGGTCGGCATAATCGCTCGACCAATAGGCGGCCTGCCGCTCGACGATCTGAAGACCCTTGCAATCCGGGGTGGCGATGACGTCGGAGATGTCCTGGGTGCGGGCGCGGGCGGCCGCGTGGAAGGGTTCGCCCATCAGCACGACGACGCGGCCTTTGCCTTTGAGGAGCGTGCAGACCTGCTTGGTCTCCAGCGTTCCGGACTCCTTCTCATTGGAGGCCACCACCACCTGATTGTCCGGCAGGTCCATGAGGTTGGAAGGGACGTTGTTGATGTAGATCAGCGGAATGCCCGCATCGGCGGCAATCTTGGTCATTTGCGGCCCGAGATCGCCATCGGAGACGGCAACGATGATGGCGTCGACCTTGTCGGCAACGAACTGCTGGACCTGCTTCTTCTGGAGCTCGTTGTCGCCCTTGGCACTTTCGGTGACGAGCTTGAGGCCTGATATCGTCTGTCCATGCGAGACGACGCCGTTCAGAAGTGCTGTTCTGAATTTGTCGAGATCGGACATCGAAACCCCGATCGTCTGGGCATGGGCAGCAGAGATCGATATCGCCAAGGCGATGGATGCAAGCGTAGCCGTTTTCATGAATTCCCCTGGCGCAATTCGGATATGAAGGGGTTATTTCAAAGTTTGGTTAAATTTTACTTTTCTTCCGGAAGCAAAAGTTAATTGCGAGGGCATGATCTTGCCGCGGCAGCAGAACCTTCTTCGGCAGCGATTGACCGGACTTGAAGGGCATCACGCCAAGCTTGATCCGATACCCTTAAATCTTTGATCTTATGAAGATTAGCGCCCACCAAAGCCCGAGCTGACGGTGATACCCTTGTAGATCACCCTCTGCAGCACGATGGCCAGGATGACACCCGGCACCATGGAGATCGTCGCACCGGCCATGATGTAGTTCCACGCGGTGCCCTGCTGTGTCTGGAACAGGGTGAGCCCGAGCGGCAGCGTGGCCATTTCGACGCCGCTGGTGGCGATCAGTGGCCAGAGGAAACTCTTCCATTGTGCGATGAAGGTGAATAGCGCCAGCAGGCCGATGGCCGGCATGGCAAGCGGAATGATGACCGTGACCAGGATGCGCAGGCGCGAAGCCCCGTCCATCATCGCCGCCTCGTCGAGATCCTTGGGAATGCCGAGGATGAACTGCCGCAGCAGAAAGGTGCCGAAAGAGCTGAAGGCGACCGGCAGGATCATGCCGTGATAGGTGTTGATCCAGCCGAACTTGCTGACGATGAGGAAGAGCGGAATGACCAGCATCACCTGCGGGATCATCAGCGTGCTGAGATAGGTAAGCAGCAGCCCCTCCCGGCCGGGAAACCTCAGCCGGGCGAAGGCGTAGGCCGACAGGCAGGATACCGCAATCACGATCGCCGTAACGCCGCAGGCGACCACGAAGGAATTCAACAGGAAGGTTCCGAACGGCAGGGAAACCAGCGCTTCGACGAATGTTCCCCAATGATATTCTTCGGGCAAGATGCGGACCGGCACGGCCATCACCTCGGCATTGGAACGCACCGCGTTCGACACCATCCAGAAAAAGGGGAAGAGGAAAAGCAGCGCGATCAGCGAAAGCGCCGTGTAACTGACGAAGGTGCCGACGCGCCGCAATAGGCGGTGACGATGCTGGGACATGGAATGCGGGTGCCGTGAGGTCGGATCAATCGTCATAATGCACCCATTTGCGCTGCATGTGAAATTGCAGGATGGTGAGCGCCATGATCATGACGAACATCACCCAGGCCAATGCGGAGGCATAGCCCATCTGAAAGTTGGTGAAGCCCTTCTGGTAGACGGCGAAACCGAGCGTCGCCGTTGCCGAGCCCGGGCCGCCGCGCGTCATCGCGAATATCTCGTCGAAGACCTGCAGCGAGGTGATCGCCGTCATCACGGTGCCAAAGAAGATGGTCGGCGAGATGAGCGGTAGGCGGATGCGCCAGAAGCGCTGCCAGGCATTGGCGCCGTCGATCGTCGCCGCCTCGAGATAATGCTTCGGCACGAGGTCGAGGGCGGCGTTGAACATCACGACGTTATAGCCGACATTCGCCCATAGGGTGACAAGCACGACCGCCTGCATGGCCCAGGTCGAGTTCAGCAGGAAATTCGGCAGGCCGAGGCCGAGCGCGCGGATGATGGTATCGGCCAGCCCGTCCGGCGTGAAGATCAACAGCCAGACCACCGACGCCGCGATCGTCGGCGTGAAGGCCGGCAGGAAGAAGATCACCCGGAAGATCGCCTTGCCGCGCTTCAGGCTCGATATCCAGACCGCGAGCGTCAGCGAAACGATGATATTCAGCGCCAAATACTCGACGGCGAAGAACAGCGTGTTGCTCAGCACGGTGTAGAAGGCCGGATCGACAGTGAAGAGCCTGATGTAATTCTGAAAGCCGACGAAGGATGGTGTCGAGATCAGCTGCCAATTGGTAAAGCTGAGCGCCAGCGACGCCAGAATCGGCAAGGCCATGAAGACCATGAAGCCGAGGAAGCTCGGCAGCAGGAACAGCATTGCTGTCTGCGTCTCTGGCTTCAGGAAGCGCCGTGGCTGACCGGGCTGCAAGGTAACTTCGGCAACAGCGCTTTGCGACATGTCTTCCTCCATGCGACGGCGCGTCCAGTCGGACGCGCTGGCTCTATTGCTGCGCAAGGGTCTGGATGGACTCCATCGTCTGCTTGGCGTCGGCGCTGCCGGCGAAAGCCGGCGGGAAATACTGGTTGAAGAGGTTTTCCACCGCTGCCCAGTTGGTGGTGATCACGTATGGCACGGAGTGCGCCAGGGAATAGTCGATGGCCTCGCCGCCGTTGGTGATGTCCTTGGCCGCCACCTTATACCAGGCCGATTGCGACGCCGTCCGCGCCGGCAAGGCACGGCCCTGTTCGGCGAGATAGGATAAGGCTTCCGGACTGGTCAGCACCTGGATCGCCTTCCAGGCCGCGTCCTTGTTCTTGCTCGTCGTGGAAATGCCGAAACCGGAACCTGCGGTGACGGCCGAAAGTTCGCCCTCATCGCGCGGCAGGGTGGTGAGGCCGATCTTGAACTTCGCCTGGCCCTTCATGCCGATGATCGACCAGGGGCCGTCGATATACATGGCGACATTGCCCGAATTGAACCGGCCCTGGACGACATCACCGGGATTCGCGCCACCCGAGGGAACCAGCGGCGCGATCTTATCCCTGGCGGCAAAGCCGATCAGCCTGTCGGCGGCAGCAACTGCGCTCGCACTGGTCAAATCAAGCTCGCCGGCGTCGTTGACGTATTTATTACCCCAGGCCGCGGCCAGGACCGAATAGTTCGTCGGGGTGATGCCGAAGCCGTACTTGCCGTCCTTCGTCAGTTTCTTGGCGGCATCGGTGAACTCGGCAAGCGTCCAGCCCGGCTTCGGCAGCGGAACGCCAGCGGCTTCGAGCGCGTCCTGGTTATAATAGATGACCCACGGACCGACGTCATAAGGCAGACCGTATAGCTGCTTGTCGACGGACATACCGCCGATGATTGAGGGTGTGAAGGCGGCGACGTCGAACTTATCGGCCTCGATCCGGTCATTCAGGGGCTCGAGTAGCGAATAGAAGTTCGGCATGCGCAGCGATTGCATGGAGACGATGTCGGCGAGCTGTCCCGATGCCGCCAGCACCGGCAGCCGCGTCCAGTAGTCGACCCAGCCCGTCGTCGTCAGCGTCACCTTGATATCGGGATACTTGGCACTCACCATCTCCGCCAGGTGCTGCCAACTCTTGGTGTCGGTTTCGGAGCCAGTCCACATCTGCCAGGTCAGGTTGACCTGCTCGGCCGACGCGGCCGTGGCAAAAAGACTGCCACCGATAGTGGCAAGCAAAAGCGTTTTTTTCAGAACCTTCATGGGTTTCTCCTCCCTCCATGACGCAATGAATACGCGCGTGCGACCGAGTTCACGCCTTGAGGACGATCTCGATCACCGGGACGGTAACGTC
>NZ_VSZV01000226.1:0-3631 GCF_008919455.1 Rhizobium sp. PEPV16 | reverse complement strand
GCCAGCGCACTTCGCTGGCGTCATGCAGGAACTGCGCATAAGCAATCCTGTCGGCAAGGCCTTCGATATGGATGTGGCGGTAGGGCCAGTTGTAGACATGCAGATAGAGGCGGTTGCCGCGCTGGGTGTAGCGGCAGCCGGCCGGCGCCGGAAAGCCGGACGGACCTGCTCCGTAGATGGAACGCCCATTGACGGCCATCCAGTTCTGATAGACCTCGAGCGCGCTGATGGCGCGCGCATCGAGCGTGCCCCGGCCGGTCGGGCCGACATTCATCAGGAGGTTGCCGCCGAGCGCGACGGAATCGATCAGCAACTGGATGATCTGTTCCGGGCTTTTCCAAGTATCTTCGTCGCGGTGATAACCCCAGGAGCCGCTGAACGTATGGCAGGCTTCCCAGAGCACCCCCTGGCTGGCGATGGCGGGGGCGACCCGCGGCGTATATTGCTCCGGCGTCGTCACGTCGGGCAGGGTGCCGGGCGGCAGATCGAGGCGGTTGTTGACGATGATGCCGGGCTGCAGCTCGCGCACCAGATCGACCAGCCGCTCGCTCTCCCAATCGCCGCGCCCCTTGCCGGGCAGGCCATGATATTCGCGCCCCGGATAGCTGAAATCGAACCAGATGATGTCGATGCGGCCGAAGCCGGTCAGAAGCTCGCGCACCTGTTCGCGCATATAGGCAGCGTAGTTGGCGATGTTACGGCCGGCATTCAGCGCCTTGGCGTCCGGATGATTGCGCAGCGGATGGTGAACGTCGATCGGGAAATCGGGATGGTGCCAGTCAAGCAGCGAATAGTAGAAGCCGATCTTCAGCCCTTCGGCACGGAAGGCGTCGACCAGCGGCGTGAGCAGATCCTTGCCACAGGGCGTGTTCGGCGCCTTGTAGTCCGTCACCTTGCTATCCCAGAGGCAGAAACCCTCGTGATGCTTGGTCGTCACGACGACATATTTCATGCCGGCGAGACGTGCCCGCCGCGCCCACTCCTTGGGACCGTAGAGATCAGGATCGAAATTGTCGAAATAGCGCTGGTAATGCTCGTCGGTCAGCTCTTCGCGGTTCTTCAACCACTCGTGCCGGGCCCCTAAGGCATAAAGACCCCAATGGATGAACATACCCAGGCGATCCTGGCTGAACCAGGCGTGTTTCTCCGCCCCTCCTAATGCCGGATTTTCCGGCTGGCGTTCCGAACTCGTCACAGGTTTCTCCTCCCTGTTTTCCGGCTCAGCATCATATCGAACCGGTTCGGTAAATGATCATCTCGCCTGATCCGATGTCTGTCAAGTCGAAATTCGCGACCACAAAATCACCAAGGCAAACCGTGTGAAACGGCTGATTTGTAGCATGAATGTTGCGCCGACCAATAAAATCGGACATAACAAAGGCATTAGAACCGGTTCGACAGACATGACCACGATACGAGACGTAGCGCGCCTTGCGGGGGTTTCCATCTCGACCGTCTCGCTCGCGCTCAACAGCCCGAAGCGGGTCGGCGCCGAGACGCTCGACCGCATTCAGCAGGCGATAAAATCGACCGGTTACCGCATCGACCCGGTGGCCCAGACGCTGGCGCGCGGACGCAGCTCGCTGATCGGTTTCGTTTCGGCCAATCTCGGCAACATGTTCTTCGGCGACATCCGTCGAGAGATCGAGCACCAGGCGCTTGATCACGGCTATTTCGTCCTGATCGCCGACTCCTCCGGCAGGGCCGATCTCGAACGGGCGCTGCTGGAGCGGCTGGAGGCGCAGAAGATCGCCGGCATTGCGCTGGCGGCAAACGGGCGCGGCGAGGAGTACGCCACGTTCCTGCGCGACTTCAAGACCCCGATCGTGATGTTCGACCAGAAGCTGGAAGGCGCCGAGCGTGATTTTGTCGGCTCCGACAACCCGCTGACCACCACCATCCTGACGGAACATTTGCTGCAACTCGGCCACAGGCGCATCGGCTTCATCTCCGGGCCGAGCGGCCTGCACACTGCCGACGAACGTCTGAAGGGTTACATGAACACGATGGCCGGCGCCGGTGTGGACATCGATCCTTCTCTGGTCGTCGAAGGCGGCTACACCAGGACGGGCGGCCATGCACAGGCGATGCGCCTCTTGACCCGCCGCGATCGGCCGACCGCCATCATCGGAGCCAACAACATGACCGGCCTCGCAGCACTGCAGGTCATGCAGGAGATGGGCTTCCGCTGCCCTGACGACGTGTCGCTGGCGATGGTCGACGACGTGCCCTGGAGCAATGTCATCACGCCTCGCATCACCATGGTGGTGCAGGATGCGCAGAAGCTGGGGGAATTAGCGGCCCAGCGCCTCCTGGCAAGAATAGCAAGCCCGGAGGCTGCCGCAGCACCCCCGCAGGATTTTATCCTGACGCCGAAGTTCGTGCGCGGGGAGTCGACCAAGCGGTTGTGAGTGCTTCTCCAGATCCGCACACCTATGCCAAAGCCGCGTCGAAAGACGCCAGCGCGGTGCCGGATTCCGCTGGTTGGCCCTTGCCCATTGAAAGGTGGCCAAATTTGTCATACATGTGTGATGAATCGTGAATTTCGCAATGCCGCGTGTTTGAACGGCATGCGGATCAAGAGCCGATGCGGGGGTCAAGCGTGGCTATGCAGATGAAGGATCGCAGCAAAGGCTCCGGGTCGCTGGTCACACAGGTCGGCGAAAGCCTCCGGCAAGCCATATTGAGCGGCCAATATTCTGTCGGCGACAAGCTTCCGAGCGAGCACGAACTGACCGAAACGCACAGCGTCAGCCGCACCGTCGTGCGTGAGGCCGTGGCAGCACTTCGCTCCGACGGGCTTGTCGAGGTGCGCCAGGGAGCGGGGATTTTCGTGCTCGGCGCCGATCCGGCGCTCTCCGCGCGGAAAGTCGACAAAGCCCGCGTCGCCTCCGATCTTGAGGTACTCGAGATCAGAACACCTGTCGAAATCGAGGCGGCGGGCCTTGCAGCCCTGCGCCGCTCCCCGGCACAGGAGGAGGCGATATTCGAATGTCATCGGAAAGTCCTCCAATGCATCGAGAGCGATCAATCCATTCGCGATGCGGATCTCGAACTCCATGCCGCGATCGCCGAAGCCACGAACAATCCGCTGTTCAGGCAGTTCCTGGAATCGCAGGGCTCGGCGATCATCCCGCAGTCGAGGCTCGTTCCGGAATCGAGGACGGCCGAACAGACCGCCTATCGAAAGCTGATCCACAGGGAGCACGAGGCAATCGTCGTCGCCATCTCAGACAGGGACGACCAGGCCGCCCGCAACGCCATGCGCGACCATCTGGTCGGCAGCCAGGCCAGGTACCGCAACCTGCTAAGAGATCTGCGAAGCTTTACGAGCTGACATCTGATCCGGAATTGCGTGGAAGTCGGACCGATTAGGTGCAGATGGCAGCAGGCGCCGGATGTGGTCCGAGGCCCTTGGCGCAAGGCCACCCTCAGTGTGGTTGTTGGCGCGAATTGTCCGCTATTTGTCCGGTGCACGCATTTTCCCCTGTCTTCAAATCGCCGAATATGACTTCATGATCAATCTGCGTGGAGCAAAAAATGTCCGGCCATGATACTGTCCTTCTCGTTATCGACGCCCAGGAGTCCTTCAGACACCGCGTTTATTGGGATGAAAACCTCGCTTCCGCCT
>NZ_VSZV01000257.1:8850-19048 GCF_008919455.1 Rhizobium sp. PEPV16 | reverse complement strand
ATATCGGTGATGCCGTCATCGGCGCCGGCAGCAATATCGGCGCCGGCACGATCACCTGCAACTATGACGGCGTCAACAAGAGCGAGACGGTGATCGGCGAAAACGCCTTCATCGGCTCCAACTCTTCGCTGGTCGCGCCGGTGACGATCGGCGACGGCGCCTATATCGCCTCCGGCAGCGTCATCACCGCCAACGTGCCGGCTGACGCGCTGGCGCTCGGCCGTGCCCGGCAGGAGATCAAGCCGGGGCGCGCGACGTTGCTGCGTGAGCGTGCGCTCGCCATCAAGGCGGCGAAGAAGGCGAAAGCCTGACCAGCCTTGCGTAACCGGCGGAAATTGAAAGTGACCGCCGAGGTGATTGAGAAATAAGCAGGAATCGGTAGGACTGGCCTCATTGTTGAGGCCTAGTGGGGATACTATATGTGCGGCATTGTGGGGATCGTCGGAACTGCGCCTGTTGCCGGGCGCCTGGTCGATGCGCTGAAGCGTCTCGAATATCGCGGTTACGATTCCGCCGGTGTCGCCACCATTCATGACGGCGTGATGGATCGCCGCCGCGCCGAGGGCAAGCTGTTCAATCTGGAAAAGCGCCTCGACAGCGAACCGCTGCCCGGCACCGTCGGCATCGCCCACACGCGCTGGGCGACCCACGGCGTTCCGAACGAGACCAATGCCCATCCGCATTTCGTCGAAGGCGTCGCCGTCGTCCATAACGGCATCATCGAGAACTTCTCCGAGCTTCGCGACGAACTGACGGAAGAGGGCTCGGTCTTCGAAACCCAGACCGACACCGAGGTCGTCGCCCATCTGATGGCGAAATATTTGCGCGAAGGCCTGGAGCCGCGCGCCGCCATGCTGAAGATGCTGAACCGGGTAACCGGCGCCTATGCGCTGGCCATCATGCTCAAGGCCGATCCCGGCACGATCATGGCTGCCCGTTTCGGCCCGCCGCTTGCCGTCGGCTACGGCCGCGGCGAGATGTTCCTCGGCTCGGATGCGATCGCGCTCTCGCCCTTCACCAATGAGATCACCTATCTCGTCGACGGCGATTGCGCCATCCTGACCCGCGACAGTGTCGCCGTGCTCGATTTCGACGGCAAGCCGGTCAAACGCGCCCGGCAGATCTCGCAGGCGACCGCCTATGTCGTCGACAAGGGCAACCACCGCCATTTCATGGAAAAGGAAATCTATGAGCAGCCGGAGGTAATCTCCCACGCGCTCAGCCACTATGTCGATTTCGCCGAGAATACGATCGGCGCCAATGCCGCCGCGATCGACTTCAAGGCGACGACCGGCCTTGCGATCTCGGCCTGCGGTACTGCCTATCTCGCCGGCCTCGTCGGCAAATACTGGTTCGAGCGTTATGCCCGCCTGCCGGTCGAGATCGACGTTGCCTCCGAATTCCGCTACCGCGAAATGCCGCTGTCGCCGTCACAGGCAGCACTCTTCATCTCGCAGTCCGGCGAGACTGCCGATACGCTGGCATGCTTACGCTATTGCCGCGACAACGGCTTGAAGATCGGCGCCGTCGTCAATGTTCGCGAATCGACGATCGCGCGTGAATCCGACGCCGTCTTCCCGATCATGGCCGGCCCGGAAATCGGCGTCGCCTCGACCAAGGCCTTCACCTGCCAGCTTGCCGTGCTGGCAGCGCTGGCGATCGGCGCCGGCAAGGCGCGCGGCACGGTGAGTGCTGACGAGGAGAGGGCGCTGGTGCGCCATCTCGCCGAAATGCCGCGCATCATGAGCCGGGTGCTGAACCTCATCCAGCCGCAGATGGAAAGCCTGTCGCGCGAGCTGTCGAAGTGCAAGGACGTGCTCTATCTCGGCCGCGGCACCAGCTTCCCGCTCGCCATGGAAGGCGCGCTGAAGCTCAAGGAAATTTCCTATATCCATGCCGAAGGTTATGCAGCCGGCGAATTGAAGCATGGACCGATCGCGCTGATCGATGAGAATATGCCTGTCATCGTCATCGCCCCTTACGACCGTTTCTTCGAAAAGACCGTCTCGAACATGCAGGAGGTCGCAGCGCGCGGCGGCCGCATCATCTTCATCACCGACGAGGCCGGCGCGGCCGCTTCGAAACTGCCGACCATGGCGACGATCACCCTGCCTGTGGTCGACGAAATCATCGCGCCGATGATCTTCTCGTTGCCGATCCAACTGCTCGCCTATCACACCGCCGTCTTCATGGGCACCGATGTCGACCAGCCGCGCAACCTGGCGAAATCCGTGACCGTGGAATAAGCCTGTAACGCCGGACCGTCGCGCCGAAACATATTGTGCGACGCCCCGAATTCTGGCAATTTTGGTCTGCGGACAAGGGGGAAGGGCCGGCGTTCCGGCCCGTCCAGGACTGAGATGGAGTTCATCAGGAAACGATGGCCGACAACGCCCCCAGAATGCCGGTCGCGACCCGGCTGAGGAATAATTTTCTCGCAGGACTGATCATCTGCGCGCCGATCGCGATTACCATCTGGCTGACCTGGACCTTCATCCATTGGTCGGACAGCTGGGTCCGGCCCTATATTCCGGCGCGCTGGAATCCGGAAAGCTATCTCAATTTCGCCATTCCGGGCTTCGGCCTGCTGATCGCCGTCGTGCTGATCACCGTCGTCGGCTTCCTCGGCAAGAACCTCATCGGCCAGAGCATCGTTCGGTTCGGCGAATCGATCGTTCAGCGCATGCCGCTGGTGCGCACGATCTACAGAAGCGTGAAGCAGATTTTCGAAACCGTACTGAAGGAACAGGCGAACTCCTTCAAGAAGGTCGGCCTCATCGAATATCCAGGCCCCGGCCTCTGGGCACTGATCTTCATCGCCACCGACGCCAAGGGCGAAATCGCTTCGAAGTTCAATGCCATGGGCCAGGATATGGTCGCCGTCTTCCTGCCGCCGACGCCGGTGCCGACAGCCGGCTTCCTCATCTTCGTGCCGCGCGAGAAGATCGTCATGCTCGATATGTCGCCGGAAGACGCCGCCAAGTTCCTGATTTCAGGCGGGCTTGTGGCGCCCGAACACAAGCCGGCCGATCCGAAGCAGAAGCATTTGCCGCGGCCGAAGCCGGTGGCGGTTTCCAAGGCTGAATGATGCATGTCGCCCAAAAGTGTTCAGCGGTTTTGGGGTAACGACATGCATAGAACAAAGACTTAAAGCGCGCCTCGGTGCGCTTTAACCCGCTCTAAGAAATCGGATCGCCTCGTCGCGGCGGAAAAGATAGAGCAGGGTGCGGATCGCCGTTCCTCTCTCGGTGGTCAATTCCGGATCGCGTTCGATGAGGTAAGCGGCATCCTTGCGGGCAATCTCAAGCAGGTCGGCATGCGCCTCGAGGCTGGCGATGCGGAAACCCGGCGTGCCGGATTGCCTCGTGCCGAGCAATTCGCCTTCACCGCGCAGCTTCAGGTCCTCTTCTGCAATGCGGAAGCCATCTTCCGTCTCCCGCATGATCGAAAGCCTGGCATGGCCGGTCTCGCCGAGCGGCCCCTTATAGAGCAGGATGCAGGTCGAGGCCTCGTCGCCGCGCCCGACGCGGCCGCGCAGCTGATGCAGTTGCGCCAGGCCGAAGCGTTCGGCATGTTCGATCACCATGATCGTCGCATCCGGCACGTCGACGCCGACCTCGACGACGGTGGTGGCGACGAGCAGCCGGGTCTCGCCGTTCTTGAACGCCATCATCGCCGCGTCCTTCTCCGGCCCGCTCATGCGACCGTGGATGAGGCCGATGCCCGGGCCAAGTGCTGAGACCAGCGTCGCATGCCGTTCCTCGGCCGACATCAGGTCGAGCTCCTCGGACTCCTCGACCAGCGGGCAGATCCAGTAGGCCTTTTTGTCCTCGGCGATCGCGCTTTGCAGCCGTCCGACGATTTCGCCGGTCCGTTCCATCGGCACGGTGATCGTCTGGATCGGCTTGCGGCCGGCCGGTTTTTCGGTGAGCTTGGAGACGTCCATGTCGCCGAAGGCGGCAAGCACCAGCGTGCGCGGGATCGGCGTCGCCGTCATGACCAGCATATGCGGCGAGAGGCCCTTGGCGGTCAGCCGCAGGCGCTGATGCACGCCGAAACGGTGCTGCTCGTCGACGACGGCAAGCATCAGATTGGTGTAGGCGACGCTGTCCTGGAACAGGGCATGCGTGCCGATGATGATCTGGGCAGCACCCGAGGCGATGCGCTCCAGGATTTCCTCCCTCTCGCGTCCCTTGGTTCGCCCGGTCAGCACCTCGATGCCGAGCCCGGCGGAGGCGGCGAATTTCGAGATCGTCGCGTGGTGCTGCCGCGCCAGGATTTCGGTCGGCGCCATCAGCACGGCCTGGCCGCCGCTCTCGATCACCGCCGCCATCGCCATCAGCGCCACCAGCGTCTTGCCGGAACCGACATCGCCCTGCAGCAGCCGCAGCATGCGCTCGTTGCCGGCCATATCTTTCAAAACCTCGGCGATTGCCTCGTTCTGGCTGCCGGTAGGCGAAAAGGGCAAGCTCTTCAGGATCTTGCTGCTGATTGTGCCCGTCGCAGTGACCGGCTGGCCCGCCACCTTGCGCAACCTCTGCCGCACCAGGCTCAGCGACAGCTGGCCGGCGAGGAATTCGTCATAGGCAAGCCGCCGCCGGGCAGGGGCCTGCGGGTCGATATCGCTGGGATCGCGCGGCTCGTGCAGCATGTGGAAACTGTCGCGGATCGACGGCAGGCCCTGTTTCTCAGTCAGCGCCAGGTCGATCCATTCCGGCAGCTCGGGAAAGCGCGGCAGGCCGGCGTCGATGATCTTTCGCAGCGTCTTAGGTGAAAGTCCTGCCGTCAGCGGATAGATCGGCTCAACCAGCGGCAGGCTTTCCGCCTCGTCGGCCCTGACGATATAATCGGGATGCACCATCGAGGCGCGGCCGTTGAACCAGTCGATCTTGCCGCTGACCGTCACCTCCGCGTCAACAGGCAGCTGCTTTTCCAGCCATGCCGCCTGTCCGCGGAAGAAGACCAGCGTCAGCTCGCCGGTCTCGTCATGCAGGAAGACGCGGTAGGGGATATTGCTTTTGCCGCCCGGCGGCACCTGGTGGCGGTCGACGCGCGCCGTGATCGTCACGATCGCGCCCTGCGGCGCGCGAGCGATTCCCGGCTGGTTGCGCCGGTCGATCAGCGAAAAGGGCGCGTGGAAGAGCAGGTCGATCACCCGGCAATCCTCCAGCGTCTCGCGCCCGAGCAGCTTAACCAATAGGTCGGCGATCTTCGGGCCGACGCCCGGAAGGCCGGAAATGGGGGAAAACAGAGGATCGAGAATGGCGGGGCGCATGCGGCCAAAATGCGATGAACAATGCGGCCTTGGCAAGGCTGACAAGCCGCTTTCCAGGGTCTATAGAGGCGCATCAACAGGAAGGTAATGCCATGACAGGTGTCACGCTCACGAGTGCCGGTCTCGACCCGCGCCGCCGCAGAATCCTTTTCCGCTGCTGGCATCGCGGCATTCGCGAGATGGATTTGGTCTTCGGCCAGTTCGCCGAAGCCGAGGTCGCGACTCTGTCGGAAGCCGAACTCGACGAGTTCGAGACGATCATGGCGGAAGAGGACAATGATCTCGTCCGCTGGATCATGGGAACATGGCCGGTGCCTGAGCGTTTCCAGACACCGATGTTTGCCCGCATCGCCGCCTATAAGCCCGATTTTGACAAGCCCCTCAGGACGCCGGAATGATCCCTGCTTTCGATGCGAACAAGCTTGCGGCCATTGCCGAGCCGCTGACGATCGGCAATGTGCCGGCAGGTCTTGAAACGCTGCTGCTCGCCGAACTCGCCCGAACGGGGGAGCCGGTTGCTTATGTCATGTCCGACGGCCACCGCATGGCCGATCTGGAGCAGATGCTGGGCTTCGTCGCCCCCGACATTCCGGTTCTCACTCTGCCGGCCTGGGACTGTCTGCCTTATGACCGCGTCTCGCCGAGTGCCGACACCTCGGCTCGCCGGCTGGCTGCACTCGGCGGCCTCATCGCCCATCGCAAGAAGCCGCATGCGGCAATCGTGCTCGTCACCGCCAATGCCATGCTGCAGAAGGTGGCGCCGCAGGATGTCATCGAAAGCCTGACCTTTTCGGCCCGCCCCGGCAACCAGCTGCGCATGGACGATCTCGCCGGTCGCCTGGAACGCAACGGCTTCGAGCGCGTCGCGACCGTTCGCGAGGTCGGCGAATATGCCGTGCGCGGCGGCATTCTTGACGTCTTCGTGCCCGGTTCGGAAGAGCCGGTCCGTCTCGATTTCTTCGGCGACACACTGGAGAGCATCCGCAGCTTCGATCCGGCCAGCCAGCGCACCACAGGGCAGGTGCGCTCCCTCGATCTCAACCCGATGAGCGAAGTGACGCTGACGCCGGATACGATCAGCCGCTTCCGCAAGAATTACCTCTCCGCTTTCGGCGCGACCACACGTGACGACGCGCTTTATCTCGCCGTCTCCGAAGGCCGCCGTTACCCCGGCATGGAGCACTGGCTGCCGCTCTTCTACGAGAAGCTCGACACCGTCTTCGATTATTTGAGCGGCTTCCGTATCGTCATCGACCATACGGTGCGTGAAGCAGCGGAAGAGCGCTCCAAGCTCGTTCTTGATTATTACGACGCCCGCCTGAACTCCGGCCAGCCGGCCAAGGGGATGACGCAGGGCACGCCTTACAAGCCGGTGACGCCGGGCCAGCTCTATCTCGACAGCAAGCTTTTCGTCAAAACCCTCGACGCGCTGGCCGCGATCCGCATCAGCCCCTTCAACGAGCATGAGGGCGAGGCGCGGCGGGTCGTCAATGTCGACGCCCGCCAGGGCCAGCGCTGGGCGCGCTCGAACGCCGAAGGCGGCGGCGATGCCGAACGCATCAACATCTTCGACGTCGTCGTCAAGCATATTGCCGACCGCCGTGCTGCCGGCGCGAAAGTGCTGGTCACCGCCTGGACCGAAGGCTCGCTGGAGCGCCTGCTGCAGGTGCTGCACGAACATGGCCTCGAAAAGGTCAAGCCGATCGAGGCGTTGAAGGATGTCGGCTCGCTGGCGAGAGGTGAGGCTGCTGCTGCCGTGCTCAGTCTTGAAGCCGGCTTCGAGGCCGGCGATCTCATCGTCATCGGCGAGCAGGACATCCTCGGCGACCGTATGGTGCGCCGCTCCAAGCGCCGCAAGCGTGCCGCCGATTTCATCTCGGAAGTCGCTGGCCTCGATGAGGGTTCGATCGTCGTCCACGCCGAACATGGTATTGGCCGGTTTATAGGACTGAGGACCATCGAGGCCGCAGGCGCGCCGCATGCCTGCCTCGAACTGCAATATGCCGATGACGCCAAGCTCTTCCTGCCGGTCGAAAACATCGATCTTCTCTCGCGTTACGGCGGCGAGGGCACCGAAGCCCAGCTCGACAAGCTCGGCGGCGGCGCCTGGCAGATGCGCAAGGCCAAACTCAAGAAGCGCCTGCTCGACATGGCCGATGCACTGATCCGCATCGCCGCTGAGCGCCTGACGCGCCACGCGCCGATGCTGACGACGCCGGAAGGTCTCTACGACGAATTCGCCGCCCGCTTCCCCTATGACGAGACCGAGGACCAGGATAACGCCATCGAGGCGGTGCGCTCGGATCTCGCCGCCGGCCGGCCGATGGACCGTCTCGTCTGCGGCGACGTCGGTTTCGGCAAGACGGAGGTGGCGTTGCGCGCCGCCTTCGTCACCGCGATGAACGGTGCCCAGGTCGCCGTCGTCGTGCCGACGACGCTGCTTTCCCGCCAGCATTTCAAGACCTTCTCCGACCGTTTCCGCGGTCTGCCGGTGCGCATCCAGCAGGCCTCGCGCCTCGTCGGTGCCAAAGAGCTGGCGCTGACCAAGAAGGAGGTGGCGGAAGGCAAGACCGATATCGTCGTCGGCACCCATGCGCTGCTCGGGGCCGGTATTAAATTTGCCAATCTCGGTCTGCTCGTCATCGACGAGGAACAGCATTTCGGCGTCAAGCACAAGGAGCGCCTGAAGGAGCTGAAGAGCGACGTGCACGTGCTGACGCTGTCGGCAACGCCGATCCCGCGCACGCTGCAGCTTGCCATGACCGGCGTGCGCGAACTGTCGCTGATCACCACGCCGCCGGTCGACCGCATGGCGGTGCGCACCTTCATCTCGCCCTTCGACAGCCTGGTCATCCGCGAGACGCTGATGCGCGAGCATTATCGCGGCGGCCAGAGCTTCTATGTCTGCCCGCGGCTTGCCGATCTCGAGGACGTGCATGCCTTCTTGCAGTCGGATGTGCCGGAGCTGAAGGTCGCCGTCGCCCATGGCCAGATGCCTGCCGGCGAACTCGAAGACATCATGAACGCCTTTTATGAAGGCCGCTACGACGTGCTTCTCTCGACCACCATCGTCGAATCCGGCCTCGACGTGCCCACCGCCAATACGCTGATCGTCCACCGCGCCGACATGTTCGGCCTTGCCCAGCTCTATCAGCTGCGCGGACGCGTCGGCCGGTCGAAGGTGCGCGCTTTCGCGCTCTTCACCCTGCCGGTCAATAAGGTGCTGACGGCAACCGCCGAACGCCGGTTGAAGGTGCTGCAATCGCTGGATACGCTCGGCGCCGGCTTCCAGCTGGCAAGCCACGATCTCGATATTCGCGGCGCCGGCAACCTGCTCGGCGAGGAGCAATCCGGCCATATCAAGGAAGTCGGCTTCGAGCTTTATCAGCAGATGCTGGAAGAGGCGGTTGCCGAGGTCAAGGGTGTCGACGAGATCCACGACACCGGCTGGTCGCCGCAGATCTCGGTCGGCACGACGGTGATGATCCCGGAAACTTACGTTCCCGATCTGCACCTGCGCATGGCGCTCTACCGTCGCCTCGGCGAAATCACCGAGCTCAAGGAGATCGACGGCTTCGGCGCCGAGATGATCGACCGCTTTGGTCCGATGCCGATCGAAGTTCAGCACCTGCTGAAGATCGTCTACATCAAGTCGCTCTGCCGCACCGCCAATGTCGAAAAGCTCGATGCCGGCCCGAAGGGCGTCGTCGTGCAGTTCCGCAACAAGGAATTCCCCAATCCGGCCAACCTCGTCGGTTATATCGGCAAGCAGGGCACGATGGCGAAGATCCGCCCCGATCACAGCCTGTTCCTGACCCGAGACCTGCCGACGCCGGAAAAACGCCTGCAGGGTGCCGCTGTTATCATGACGCAATTGGCCGAGATGGCGAAATAAACGGAAGGAGAGCAAGATGGCGACATACGGCGCAACGATCGCCTGGCAGCGAAACGGCGAGACCTTTACCGACAACCGCTACAGCCGCATCCATCGCTGGACATTCGACGGCGGCATCGAGGTGAGGGCGTCCTCTTCCGCGCATGTCGTGCCGCTGCCCTATTCGGCCGAGGATGCCGTCGATCCGGAAGAGGCTTTCGTCGCCTCGCTCTCCAGCTGCCACATGCTGTGGTTCCTGTCGATCGCCGCCAAACAGCGCTTTTGCGTCGACAGCTACACCGATGCCGCCGAGGGCATCATGGAGAAGAATGCCGAGGGCCGCCTTGCCATGACCGTCGTGACGCTCCGTCCGCATGTCGTCTTCACCGGCGAAAAGCAGCCATCGCTAAGCGAGCTTGAAGCGCTGCATCACCGCGCACACGACGAATGCTTCATCGCCAATTCGGTGAAGACCGAGGTGCGCTGCGTTCCGGTTCTGGGCTGAACCCGGGGTCGTCGGCGCTAGTTCAGCCCCGACCGTGCCTCGGATTTCGCCTTGGCAATATCACGCAGCGCGTTCGCCAATACGTCAGGCGTCTGTGCGCCGCTGACGGCATATTGCTGGTCGAAGATGAAGAACGGCACGCCGTTGACGCCCATCTCCTGCGCTGCCTTGATCTCGGCGACGATCAGATCGCGATCGGCATCGGAGGCAAGCAGTGAGGCGATGACCGAGCGGTCGAGGCCGGACTTTTCGGCGATATCGAGCAGCACAGCATGGTCGCCGACATTGTGGCCTTCCTCGAAATTCGCCTTGAACAGTGCGGCAACAACCTTGTCCTGCTTCTCGCGGCCTTCGATCATCGCCCAGTGGATTAGCCGATGCGCATCGAGTGTGTTCGGGCCGATCTTGATCGCCTCGAAATTAAAGGGGATGCCGACCTCGCGGCCGTAATCGCTGAGCATCTTGTGCGCCTGGGCCACACGCTCCTCGCCGCCCAGCTTCTCCGCCAGCGCCTTCTTCTGGTCGACGCCTTCCTTGGGGTAGT
>NZ_VSZV01000257.1:0-8737 GCF_008919455.1 Rhizobium sp. PEPV16 | reverse complement strand
CCAGTTGATGTCGACGCCGATTTGGTCCTGCACCTCGGCGATGGCGAGTTCCAGCCGCGCCTTGCCGAGATAGCACCAGGGGCAGACGACATCCGAGACGACGTCGATGGTGATGCGCTCCATGATGATGTTCCTTATTTCTGTGCGCCTCCGGAGGAGGCATGAGGACCGGCCGTTCGCCGGTCTTACTGCGCGCTCGTATCCCACCATACCGGCAGCTGATATCCGCTGAGCGGTACGCTGTCGGGACGGCCGATGCGCTTGCTCCGCGCCACCCATTGCTGGTCCATGTGATAGAGCGGCAGCACGTAATGGCTGGAAAGCAGCAGCCGGTCGTAGGAGCGGACCGCCGCAGTGAAATCCTCCGCCGAGTGCGCCCTGAGCAGGTGATCGATCAGTGTGTCGAGATCGGGATCGTTGGCGCCGGCGAAGCTGTCGGTTCCCTCGCGCGTACGCGCAACCGAAGACCAGCGGCCGAGTTGCTCGTTCCCAGGGGACAACGACGAGGTATAGGACTTCATGATCATGTCGTAATCGAAGCTGTTCGTCCGGCTCTGATACTGCGAATCGTCGACCGTGCGGATGGAAGCGGCGATTCCGATCGTCTGCAGCGAACGCTGGTAGGCAACGGCAAGCTTTTCTTGGTCGGCATTCTGCGTCATGATCTCGAAGGCGAGCTGGCGGCCGGAGGCATTGAGCATCTTGCCGCCCTGAATCGTATAGCCGCCCTCTTTCAACTGCTCGACGGCCTGTTTCAGCACATTGCGGTCGCGGCCGGAGCCGTCGGTGACCGGCAGCTTGTAGGTGCCGTCGAGAATCTCCGGCGCAATCTTGTCCTTGATCGGCCCGAGCAGGGCAAGCTCGGCTGCATTGGCGGGAACCCCGAAACTCGACAGCTCGGAATTCTGCCAGAAGCTCTGCGTGCGTTTATAGGCGCCGGAATAAAGGTTCTTGTTTGCCCATTCGAAGTCGAACACCAGCGACAGGCCTTCGCGCACCTTGGGATCGGTAAAGATCGGCCGGCGCGTGTTGAACACGAAGCCGAGCATGCCGCTCGGCAGTTTCGGTGTGAACACGTCCTTGACCACAGCCCCCGAGGTGACGGCGGGAAAGTTATAGGCATTGGCCCAATGGCCGGGATTGCCGTCGGGATAGATGTCGACATCGCCCTTCTTGAAGGCCTCGAACAGCGTAGTGTCCTGCAGGAAATACTGGACGGTGATCTGGTCGTAATTGTCGGTGCCGACCTTGGCGGGAATGTTCTTGCCCCAGTAATTCGGATCGCGCTCATAGGTGATGCTCTCACCAGGCTTCACCGTCTTCACCTTGTAGGGACCGGAGCCGACCGGGGGCGTCAGCGACGAACGGTCGAAAGTTGCCGGATCGATTGCATGTTTCGGCAGCACCGGGAAGAGACCGAAGATCAGCGGCGTCTCCCGGTCGGCCTTGTCGTTGAAGGTGAATCGCACACTGCGCTCGCCGACCTTTTCCATCTTGGCGACGACGTTCAGGCGGTTGGCGAAGGGCACGCGGCCCTTGTCGCGCATCAGTTCGAAGGTGAACATCACATCCTCGGGCGTCACCGGCTGGCCATCGGCCCATTTCGCCTTCGGATTGAGGTTGAACTGGATGAAGCTCCGGTCGTCGTCCCATTCCACCGTCTCGGCAAGCAGGCCGTAGAGTGTGAACGGCTCGTCCCTGGAGCGCTGCATCAGCGATTCGTAGACGAGATTGCCATAATCAGGATCCCACATGCCGCGCGCCGTCGTGCGCATGCTCTTGAGGATGAACGGGTTGAGGTTGTCGAAGGTGCCGACCACGCCATAGGTGATCTTGCCACCCTTTTTCACGTCGGGATTGACGTAAGGGAAGTGTTTGTAGTCGGCCGGCAAGGCCGGCTCGCCGTGCATCGCGATGCCGTGCAGCGGCTCGGCAGCGACGGTGCCGCACAGCAGCGAGAGGACGAGGGGGACGACAATCCGGAGCATTCGGCAATCCTTGAGCCGTGAAAAGGGGGCATGATTCACGCCAAGATTATCATGGGGTCGACCGATTCCAACACGGATCGGCGATTTCTTTGGCTTCGCGACGAAATGCACCTCAAATTGCCAAAGAAATGCTGGATATCTTGAACGCTGCGATGTAACAGGTGAACCCGAAGTTTCGGGGTCATGCATTTGCCTTATTTTTTTAAGAGGTGGAGTGCCGAACGACCCGATGGTTGGGGCGGCAAACCGCTGCCCCGAACGGATATCAGGAGACGGAATTCGTTATGATGTTCAAGTCTGAAAAGAAAATGCGGGCAGCGCTGTCCGTTCTGGCAGTGGTGTTCGGCGCTTCGGCTCCGGTCTCCTCCTTCGCACAGGATGCGGCGGCACAGGCTCCGGCCGATGCCCCGGCACAGGCCGCAGGAGCGCCGAAGCTCGGCTGGTACAAGACCTGCAGCAAGCAGGAAGACAACGACATCTGTGTTGTCCAGAACCTGATCCTCGCCAATGGCGGCCAACTTGTCACGGCCGTTGGCCTGATCTCGGTATCCGGCAAGATCAACCGCAAGCTCCTGCAGGTCTCGGTTCCCACGGCACGCCTGGTTCCTCCCGGCGTCATCATGCAGATCGACGGCGGCAAGGGCCAGAAGCTCGACTACGCCGTCTGCCTGCCGGACAAGTGCACCGCCGAAATTCCGCTGACCGACGCGATGATCGCCAGCCTCAAGAAGGGCAGCGACGTGATCTTCACCTCGATCAACTTCCGCCGCGCCCCGAACCCGATCAAGATCTCGCTTGAAGGCTTCACCGGCGCTTACGATGGTGAACCGGTTTCCGAATCCAAGCTCGCCGAAAGCCAGCGCAGCCTCCAGGAAGGCATGCAGAAGAAGGCCGAAGAAGCCCGCAAGAAGTTGGAAGACGCCCAGAAGGCAGCCAAGGCGCAGTAATCCTGCCATCATCTCTAGACAGAAACCCGGTTTCGCGCCGGGTTTTTTGTTGCGCAAAGAAAAGGCCTCGCCGGGAGAAGCGAGGCCTTGATTCAACGATCGGCACGAGTGGGTTAGTGGGCGAAGCTCATCTTGGGTTTGAACTGCCCTGACGGGGCCTGATCGAAAATCTGGTAGATCTGCGGGTTGCGAAGCGGCGTGCCGCTTTCATCGTTCATCAGGTTCTGCTCGGAGACATAAGCGACATATTCGCTTTCGTCATTCTCGGCGAGCAGGTGATAGAAGGGCTGGTCCCTGCTCGGGCGCACCTCGGCGGGAATGGAATTCCACCATTCCTCCGTATTCGCGAACTCCGGATCAACGTCGAAGATGACGCCGCGAAACGGAAAAACCTTGTGCCGAACCACTTCGCCGATACTGAACTTTGCTACTCTTTCTTTCATGGTACGACTTCCTTTCATCACCGAATTTGGTGATTGGTGCCGCGCAAATCAAGATTTTTGCGCGAGTTCGTCACATGAACGTCATATCCTCCTTCTGCATAATTCCTTAAGTCGAAACCGATTTAAGGACAAAATTATGCAGCACTCCAAGTTCTACAGCGTCCTTTGCGCGTCTGAAAGAGGCGAGGCGCTGTAGTGGCGTCCATGACTTGGGAGGCGAAAGCCCCGGCGGGCCGGGACTTTCTGTGTTCGCGGCCGATCAGGCCGAATAATACATGTCGTATTCGACCGGATGCGGCGTCATTTCGAAACGCATCACCTCGGCCATCTTCAGCTCGATGAAGGCATCGATCTGATCGTCGTCGAATACGCCGCCGGCCGTCAGGAACTTGCGGTCCTTGTCGAGGCTTTCGAGTGCTTCGCGCAACGAGCCGCAGACGGTCGGGATCTTCTTCAATTCCTTCGGCGGCAGGTCGTAGAGATCCTTGTCCATGGCCTTGCCGGGATGGATCTTGTTCTTGATGCCGTCGAGGCCGGCCATCAGCATGGCGGCAAAGGCGAGATAGGGGTTGGCGGTCGGATCGGGGAAGCGGACTTCGACGCGCTTGGCCTTCGGGTTGGAGCCGAACGGAATGCGGCAGGAAGCCGAGCGGTTGCGGGCCGAATAGGCCAGCAGCACAGGGGCTTCGTAACCCGGGACGAGGCGCTTGTAGGAGTTCGTCGACGGATTGGTGAAGGCGTTGATCGCCTTGGCATGCTTGATGATGCCGCCGATATAGAACAGGCAGCTCTCGGAAAGGCTGGCATATTCGTCGCCGGCAAAGGTCGGCTTGCCGCCCTTCCAGATCGACTGGTGCACGTGCATGCCAGAGCCGTTGTCGCCGAAGATCGGCTTCGGCATGAAGGTCGCCGTCTTGCCGTAGGCGTTGGCCACCTGGTGCACGACGTATTTGTAGATCTGCATCTTGTCGGCGTTGCGCACCAGCGTATCGAACTTGATGCCGAGTTCGTGCTGGGCGGCCGCGACTTCATGGTGATGCTTTTCGACGACGACGCCCATTTCGGAGAGCACCGTCAGCATTTCCGAACGCATGTCCTGGGCGCTGTCGACGGGGGGAACCGGGAAATAGCCGCCCTTGACGCGCGGGCGATGGCCGAGGTTGCCGGTCTCGTAATCGGTATCGTCGTTCGACGGCAGTTCGGTCGAATCGAGCTTGAAGCCGGTATTGTAGGGATCGGCCTTGTACTTGACGTCGTCGAAGACGAAGAATTCGGCTTCAGGGCCGACGAAGACCGTATCGCCGATGCCGGATGCCTTGAGGTAGGCTTCGGCCTTCTTGGCGGTGCCGCGCGGATCGCGGTTATAGGCCTCGCCGGAGACCGGATCGAGGATGTCGCAGACGATGACCATGGTCGACTGAGCGAAGAACGGGTCCATATGCACCGTTTCGGTATCGGGCATCAGCACCATGTCGGACTCGTTGATGGCCTTCCAGCCGCCGATCGACGAGCCGTCGAACATCACGCCATCAGCGAACATGTCTTCATCGACGCAGACAACGTCCATTGTCACATGCTGCAGCTTGCCCTTCGGGTCGGTGAAACGCAGATCGACGAACTTTACGTCGTTCTCCTTGATCTGCTTCAGAATTTCGCTTGCGGTCGCCATTAATGAGTTTCCTCCGATTTGCGATGACGGTGTAGGTCGGCGGTGACGGTAACGGACTTTGCGCGATTGGCAAAGTGGTCAGATCGCATCGATACCGGTCTCGCCGGTGCGGATGCGGATAACCTCTTCGACGTTGGAGACGAAGATCTTTCCGTCGCCGATGCGGCCGGTCTGCGCCGCCTTACGAATCGCATCGATAACGGCCTCCGCGTTCTCGTCGGCCAATACGACCTCGACTTTGACCTTCGGCAGGAAATCGACGACGTATTCGGCTCCACGGTAGAGTTCCGTGTGGCCTTTCTGACGGCCGAAACCCTTGGCTTCCGTGACCGTGATACCCTGCAGGCCAACTTCCTGAAGGGCTTCCTTCACTTCGTCCAGCTTGAAAGGCTTAATGATCGCTTCGATCTTTTTCATGAGAAAATGTCTCTCCGCTTCTCTTGTTATGGCAGGAATTTTCCCGCTCGCCGGATATGATGCAGATATCGTGCCAGTTTGAAATCCATCTTGTCGAAAAAAGACGTCGATTCTGCCAAAACCGGCGCGTTTGCGGGGAATTCTATGTGGTTTTGGCGACGGTCAGATGGAAAAACATTGTCTCCCGATCAAAATCCCATCGGAAACGGAAAAACTCATGTATTTTCGCAACTGCGAATACACGTCACGCTGAGATGAAAATATAGGCAAATGCCTAAATAGAGTCCTTCTCTTTGGTATTTCAGGCGGTTGTTTTTTAGGCGTTTTTTGATTGAATAGGATGATGACCAAACATCTGTCCGACCTTCTTCTCACGCCTGCCGAAATGGCCGCCGTCGACGCGGCCGCTGCCGCATCCGGCATCGACTCCTTCGGCCTGATGGAAAGGGCAGGTGCCGCGGTCGCGGCCGCTGCTCTGCGCCTTCATCCCGGAGCGTTGCGCTTCGTCGTTGCCTGCGGACCCGGCAACAATGGCGGCGACGCCTATGTCGCAGCACGTCATCTGCAGCAGAGCGGGGCGAGGGTGGCGCTCTTCCACCTCGGCGATCCCCTGAGGCTGAAGGGTGATGCCGCCCGCGCCCGCATCGGCTGCGCGCTCAGGGGACAAGAACACGACCTCTATCGGCCGGAAACCGGCGACGTCGTCATCGATGGCCTGTTCGGGGCGGGGCTTGGCCGCGCGGTGTCGGCCGATGTGCGCGCGCTGATCCGCCGCGTCACCGAGGCCGCTATTCCCGTGCTCGCCATCGATCTGCCCTCCGGCCTCGATGGCCGCACCGGCAAGGTGCTGGGTGCCGCCTTCCGGGCCTGCAATACTATCACCTTCATGACCCGCAAGCCCGGCCATCTCCTGATGCCGGGCAGGGAACTCTGCGGTGAATTGGAGGTCTTCGACATCGGCATCCCCGCCCGCATCGTCAGGGCTGAGGCAGGCGGCCTCATCGCCGAGAACACGCCGGATGCCTGGAAGAGTGCGCTGCCGGCCGAGCAGCTGGAAACCCACAAATACAAGCGCGGTCATTTGGTCGTCTTCTCAGGTGAGGCCGACAAGACGGGTGCGGCGCGCATGTCGGCGATCTCGGGCCTGAAGGCGGGCGCCGGCCTGGTGACGATCGCCGCCCCCCGCGCGGCGATGGCCGCCAATGCCGCGCATCTGACCGCCGTCATGCTGCATGCCGTCGACGACGAGGCCGACCTCGGCGACTGGCTCTCCGACAAGCGGCTGCAGACCTTCGTCCTCGGCCCCGGTTTCGGCATCGGCGCCAGGGCGCGCGGCTTCGTCTCGGCCCTTGCCGATCGCCATCTGGTGCTCGATGCCGACGGCATTTCCTCGTTCAAGGACGATCCGCAACAGCTGTTTGATCTTTTCCGGGGTGTGCCGCGTCTGGTGCTGACGCCGCACGAGGGCGAATTCGCGCGGCTCTTTCCCGATATCGGCGGCGACGATGGCCTCGGCAAGATGGATAAGGCCATAGCCGCCGCCCGCCGCGCCAATGCCGCGATCATTTACAAAGGCGCCGACACCATCATCGCAGCACCCGATGGACGTGCGCTCATCAATACCAACGCTCCCGTCTGGCTTGCCACCGCCGGTTCCGGCGACGTGCTTGCCGGCATCATCGGCGGCTTGCTCGCCCGGGGCTTACCGGCCTTCGAGGCCGCGGCTGCCGGCGTCTGGCTGCACGGCGAGGCCGGCCAACGCGCCGGCAAGGGGCTGACGGCGGAGGAGCTTGCAGGCGAGGTATTGCCGCTTTAGCGCCGCCGCATCCTCTTGGACCTCGAACGCAGAAGTAATCCGCACCGTCGGTCTGGCCGTGGCGCGGGCTGCGTTGTTTTACCATTGTAAATGCGGCCGATGTGTCAGTTGAGTGACGGTTTTATTTCGAATTTTTAGAGCGACATCGATCAGCCAAAGAATGTTCTGCGTCGAGAATCAGCAACCTGCAAAACTAAACTGTCATTAAAATGTTAATAAATGGAAATACTTAGTGGTGGCAGGAATTCCTGTCGGCTGGACCACGGGTTCGCACAGTGGGTCCTGAGCTGATCTGGTTTGAATTCTGATTGAAGTGCGCAGTCAACGGTTGCGAGGGGAAGCGCCGATGGAACGTTTTTTTCGGCAAGTCTACAGAGTGACGACCGCCGCGGCCGGCTTTAGCGGACTTGCGGCAGTTGTCGGTTCACTCTTCATCGCTCCTGCAGCCATGGCCGAGCCCATTCGCGGCGCCGGCTCCACATTCGCGGCACCCATCATCGCGAAGTGGGCAGAGATCTACGAGAAGGCGCGGATGGATGACGGCGACTTCAGCTCACCCGACTGGACGGTAGACTATGAGCTCGTCGGTTCGCTGGCAGGCCTGATGCGCCTTGATCAGCCGGAGCTGGATTTCGCTGCGACCGATGTGCCTGTCTCCCACGACGAGCTTTCAAAGCATGGCCGCCAGCAATTCCCGATCGTGCTCGGCAGCGTGGCGATTGCAGTCAACCTTGACGGTATCGACAAGGGCAGTATCAACCTGACTGGCCCGCTGCTTGCGAATATCTATCTCGGCAAGATCCAGTCGTGGGCCGATCCTGCCATCAAGGCGATCAACCCGGAGATCAGCCTTCCCGATCAGAAAATCAGCCCGGTTACCCGCAAGGATGGATCGGGCACCACCTTCATGTTCACCGAATTCCTCTCCTCGGCAAGCCCGGAATGGAAGGCGGCATATGGAGCGGATACGCTGATCGCCTGGCCTGTTGGGACGAGTGTCGAGGGAACCGGGGATCTCATTCGCGCGGTGCAGGCAACCAAGGGGGCGATCGCCTATGCCGATTTTGGCCAGGTCGAGCGTGCAAACCTGCCCTATGCCGCTGTTCAGAACAAATCCGGCCAGTTCGTAAAACCGGGACCGGATGGTGTGCGTGCTGCGGCCATCACCGCCTCATGGGATGAAGCGAAAGATTTTTCGGTGTCGCTCACGGATCAACCGGCAGAGGCGGCCTATCCGATCAGCGGGGCGACATTTGCGGTCGTTCCAATGAAGGGACAGGCGCCCAATCGCTATCGCCGTGTGCATGATTTTTTCCGTCTGGCGTTCGAGACAGGCAGTAAGGACGCGGAGGCGCTTGGCTATGTGCCTTTGCCGCCGCAGCTCGTCAGTCAAATCGTCAACTACTGGCTGAAGCAGGATGCATCCGCGAGCCAGTAATTCGTTCGGACGCGCATGA
>NZ_VSZV01000086.1:0-3638 GCF_008919455.1 Rhizobium sp. PEPV16 | reverse complement strand
CCTGAAGGCAATTCTGGGGACGGCGTAAGCTATAATTTCAAAACCGCTCCGGCACATACATTTCAGGCGGAACCGGCGCCCTGTTGTAATCGGCGTTACGGATGCGGTCCGGCAACTGGATCTCCGGTTTCGGAACATCCTCGTAAGGGATCTGCTCCAGAAGATGGGCGATGCAGTTTAAACGCGCCCGTTTCTTGTCTACGGCCTGTACCACCCACCAGGGTGCATCCTCCGTGTGGGTACGCGCCAGCATTTCTTCCTTGGCTTTGGTGTACTCCTCCCAATGGACACGGCTTTCCATATCCATCGGTGACAGCTTCCATTGCTTCAGCGGATCGTGGATACGCATATTGAAGCGGAACTCCTGCTCCTCGTCGGTGATCGAAAACCAGTATTTGATCAGCACGATTCCGGAGCGGACCAGCATGCGTTCGAATTCAGGCACCGAGCGAAAGAACTCCTCGAGTTCATCGGGGGTGCAGAACCCCATCACGCGCTCGACACCGGCGCGATTATACCAGCTTCGGTCGAAGAGCACGATCTCGCCACCGGTCGGAAGATGCGGGACATAACGCTGAAAATACCATTGATGGCGTTCCCGTTCGGTAGGGGCGGGCAGCGCGACCGTCCGGCAGACGCGCGGATTGAGCCGCTGGGTCACGCGCTTGATCGCGCCTCCCTTGCCGGCCGAATCCCGGCCTTCGAATAGCACCACCACCTTCAGCTTCTTATGCTGGACCCAATCCTGCAGCCGCACCAGTTCGTGCTGCAAGCGGAAAAGCTCCCGGAAGTAGATCTTTCGCTCGAGCGTCTGCTCCGCCGGTTCCGACATTCCTTCGGCGACCAGATCGTCCAGCCGGTCCTCCTCCATCTGCATTTCCAGCTCTTCATCGAAGCTGTCAGCGATTTCGGCCTTTATGCGGCTGAGTTGGTCCTGAGGTGTTCGCGACATGGGTTTCCCTTCCTGCTTTCGTTGACAGGAGCATGTCAGTGCGAAGTTTATATGACGACCACTGATCGAAGGCTGAAACGGTTTACCCAGGTCTCGCGTTCCAAGCGCGGTTACAGCCGTCCCGTTCGGTATTGGTCGACAAGATTCCGGCAGGCGCGGATCGTCAGAGCCATGACGGTGAGCGTGGTGCCGGCGATGCCGCTGCCGGGGAAGGCGCTTGCGTCGGTAACGATGAGGTTCGGGACATCCCAGACCTGGTTGTAGGGGTTGAGCACCGAAGCCTCAGGGGTTTCGCCCATGCGCGCGCCGCCCGTCTCGTGGATTGCCGCGCCCATGCACATGGTCTTGCGGAACCATTTGCGGAACATGAAGCGGCTGAAGGCGTCGGCTTCGGGAAAGGCACCCTTGCCCATTTCCTTGAGCCCGGTGGGCGAGCCGATGAATTCGAGGTCGCCGCCAATCTCCCTGATCATGGCGATCAACGTCTCCTCCTGCCTTTTGAGCAGTGCCTGCTCCTCCTCCTGCATGACGCAGCGGATATGCGGCACGGGAATATTCCAGGCGTCCTTACGCCTGAGATCGAGCGTGATGCGGTTGTCGGCATAGGGCAGCATGCGGCCGAAACCGAAGAAGGCGAGACGCGCATCGGTGTCGCCGGAGACCGGCGCGCGCCCGACGCTTCCCTGGTAGTCGAAATCGCCGCGGGCGGCGTCGCTCTCGCCGAAGCGGGGAATGAAGATCCCGCCCGACGGATTGTAGAACGGGTCGGTCGGCGCGGATTCGTCGGGCGCCCAGCCCTTCGCCTTCGAAAAGGAGCCGAAGGCGAGGCACGGCAACTGGTCCATGAAGTAGCGACCGAGAGCGCCCGAGCTGTTGCCGAGCCCATCCGGATGTTTCGCCGAAGCCGAATTCAACAGCAGCCGCACGCTCTCGATCGGCGAGGCCGAAAGCACCACCGTCGCGGCGCGAACCGTCGATACCGCGCCGGTGTTGCGATCGATGTATTCCGCGCCGGTAGCGCGGCCGGTCTTCTCATCCGTTGTGATGCGGCGAACGACGGCGTCGTAGAGGATGGTTAGGTTGTCGGTCGCCTTTGCTTCTCGCAGCGGTCGCGGCATCCGGTCGGCGTCAGGCGCGATGTAGCGCCAGGAGACGACGCGCCTTTCCCGCCAGCGGCTTTCAACCGCCTGCTTGAAGATCTGTTCGGCGGGCGTCAGGCTTGCCGGCTTCGCATAGATGCCGTCCGGCAATGTGGCCACGTTGTCCTTGTTGCCGTAGAGTCCGAGATAGGTCTCGACCTCGTCGTAGAAAGGCGCCAGCTCGTCATAGGAGACCGGCCAGTCCACGCCCTTTCCGGCGCGTGAGCGGATCTTGAAATCGTCGTCGGTCCAGCGCAGCAGCACCCGGCCGAAACTGTGCAGGCGCCCACCGCCCTGGCGGCCGCGGATCCAGAGGAAGGGTTGACCCTTCGGCGTCGTATAGGGGTTCTTGCGGTCGTTGACGAAGAAGTGGCTGAAGCGCTCGGTGAAAAAGGCTGCGCGCGCCTGGATCGGCTGGCCCTTGAGGGTGGCCCGCGCACGCTCCCAGATATTGATGCTGCTTGCCGGCGCCTTCTTGCGCGCGGGATCGAAATCCTTCGGCCCGACGGCGGGGCCGGCCTCGAGCAGCAGCACCGACAGCCCCTGTGCCGTCAGTTCCTTTACCGCAAAGGAACCCGCCGCGCCGGAGCCGATCACCAGCGCATCATAGACGATCTCAGACATGTCTTTTCAAATCCTGTCCTGGAGCAATCCTCAAAACGGCGCGAAACGCACCCGGAATTGCGGGAAAACAAAGGGATGGTGCGTCACAGCCGCGATCCGTCAGCGCCGAAGAGGGACGCCTTGGCGATATCGAGCCCGGGAGCCAGAGCATAGCCAGGCTCAAGGGTGACATCGCCCATGAGCCGGAGCGAGAGGCTCTGGTCTGCCCAGTCGAACCAGACGACGGCGTCCGAACCCATCGGCTCGACGACGGAAACGCGACCGGGAATGGTGGGCAGGCCGCTGGTGGCGCCATCGAGCACAAGGTGTTCCGGGCGAAAGCCGAGCGTTGCCGGTCCTTCCGCTGCGTCCGCCCGGAAGGAATAACCGGAGAGATCGACAGCGAGCTCCTTGCTCCTAAAGACCGGCGCGCCGTTGCCGCGCTCGATCCGGCCCTCGACGAAATTCATCGCAGGAGCGCCGATGAAGCCGGCGACGAAGAGATTGATCGGACGGCGGTAGATCTCGGCTGGCGAGGCGAGCTGCTGAATCACCCCGTCCCGCATGATGGCGATGCGGTCGGCCAGCGTCAGGGCCTCGACCTGGTCGTGGGTGACGTAGATCATGGTATTGCCGAGGCGCTGGTGCAGCTTCTTGATTTCGACGCGCAATTCGTTGCGCAGCTTGGCGTCGAGGTTCGACAGTGGTTCGTCGAAGAGGAAGACATCCACTTCACGCACCAGCGCCCGGCCGATGGCGACGCGCTGGCGCTGACCGCCGGAAAGCTCGGCAGGACGCCGATCGAGCAGCTTGTCGAGCTGGAGGAGGGCGGCGGTGCGGGCGACACGGGCCTCGATCTCGGCCTTCGGCAGCCCGGCGACGCGAAGGCCGAAGGAGAGGTTCTTGCGGACCGACATACGCGGATAGAGCGCGTAGGACTGGAA
>NZ_VSZV01000205.1:0-12922 GCF_008919455.1 Rhizobium sp. PEPV16 | reverse complement strand
AAGGCGATTACTACGACATCACCGACAACCTGCCCCAGAATGCGCAATAGGCAGCGGTTGCTCGTCCGCGAGCGGATTTCAATTTCTGTTCTGCGGCTGCGGCGGCTTGTTCGAGGTCGTGCTACCCTTCGGCGAGGAGCGGCGGTTCTCCAAGACGCGTGACAGCAAGTTGCCTTTTCTCCTGCGCGGGATGAGATCGATATCGCTGACAAGCTTTGCGCCGCCCCGGCGGCGCTCCAAGGTGATCTTGCGGCTATGGAAGGTTTCCAGCTCAGCGCGATGCGCGACGCTGATGATGGTGACATCAGGCAATTCATCGATCACCATCTGCATCATCTTGTCCTGGCTCTTCTCGTCGAGTGCCGAGGTTGCTTCATCCAGCACGATGATATCGGGTTTATGCAGCAGGAGACGGGCAAAGGCCAGCCGCTGCTTTTCGCCGCCCGACAAGGTCTGGTCCCATGGCGCGTCTTCCTCGATCTTATCTTTCAGATAATCCAGTCCCACCTTGTCGAGGGCCGACTTGATCTCATCCGGCGGCCAGTTATCGGCGGCGCCGGGATAGGCGACAGCACGGCCAAGCGTCCCCGAAGGAATATAAGATCGTTGCGGCAACATGAACAATCGCCTGTCGGCGCGGAAATCGACGCTGCCGCCACCCCACGGCCAAAGGCCGGAGATGGCCCGCACCAGCGTGCTCTTGCCCGAACCGGATTCACCTGACACAAGCACCCGCTCGCCGGGCTGGATCTCGACCCGGGTTTCTTTGACCACCGCGGTGCCATCGTCAAGCGACACGGCGAGATCGTTGAGGCTGAGCATCGCCTCACTTTCGGTTTGGCCATGCTTGATGCGCCCGAGCGAGTCGCTCTGTTCTGCACGCTCCAGCCCGTCGAGCGACATCATCAGCGACGCGACGCGTCGCGCGCATGCGTTCCAATCGGCAAGACGCGGATAGTTGTCGACCAACCAGCCGAAGGCGGTCTGGACGATGGCGAAGGCTGACGCTGCCTGCATGACCTCGCCCAGCGTCATGCTGCCTTCGAGAAATTTGGGGGCGCAAAGGAGGAGCGGCACAACAGGGGCAATCAGCATCGACCCATGCGACACAAACGTCGTGCGCATATGCTGGCGGGCGAGCAAAGCCCATTGCTTCAGCACATTGCCGAAGGTCTTGTCGAGGTCGTTGCGCTCTTCCTCCTCGCCGCCGAGAAGCGCGATGCTCTCACCGTTTTCCCGCACATGCGTCAGCGTATAGCGAAATTCGGCCTCTACCTGGTTCTTGACCTCGGAGACCTGCACGAAATGGCGGCCGATCACCGCGATCACGCTGGAGGTGATCACGGCGTAGAGGACCGCGGTGACGACGAGAAAGCCGGGAATGGTGATGGTCCAGCCTCCGATCGGCAGCGTCAAAGCTCCGCCGATCGTCCACAGCACCACGATGAAGGTCGAGGCCGACAGGAACGCCGCGATGACACCGGCGGTAAAATCGACGGGGGCTTCGGTGGCGATCCTCAAATCCTCCGAGATGCGCGCCTCGGGGTTCTTGTGGTCGCCGCCGATGAGGTTCAGCTGATAGTATCGGCCGTTTGCCAGCCAGCGCGCGATGACTGCCGTCGCCAGCCAGGAACGCCAGCGCCGCTGGATCATCATGCGAACAGCGACCTGTGTGGTGACAAGGGCGACGGTTCCAAGCACGAGCGGCACGAACACGCCGCTGAGGTAATAGACGGTGCCGGCATCGTGCCGCTCTATGGCGTCGAAAATCGCGCGGTTCCAGCGATTGATCCCATACTGGAAGCCGACATTCATGCAGATCATGGCAAGCAGCCCGATCGACAACGGCCAGGCGAGCTTGTCACCGCCACGGCCCCAGAAACGGCGCGCGGTGATCCAGAAGCGCTTGAGCAAATACCGCTTGCGCGCATGCTCGGCCTCCTCGGGCGTCAACTCCGGATCGGGTTCAATGATATCTGGCGGCGGCACGACCTCGACAGTCGATGCCTTCTCCTGGCGCGTCTTTTCGGCACCGTGCGGTTCGTCGGTGCCGTCGACCGATGTCGGATTGAGTTTAGCGTCGGCCATAAGCGCGATAACGGCTTACACATCGAAATGTTTCATGGAGGCCGGTGTTGAACGTGTCATCGAAGGGCTTGTCGAGAAAATGAGGGGGAGGCCGCGGCCGCGCTATCGCTGTTAAGCCGTATCTGAGCCCATGACGTAGCTGTCGTTCGCCGCGTTCTGGATCATTGCGATGGCGACCGGCGGCAAGATGAAGCTCCAGATACCGAGCCAGGCAATCGACATCAAACCTCCCCGGCCTCTGTCGCGTGCCCGCTCATTGAGGAGATCGCCAAGGGTCATGACAAGAACCGGCAATCCGAGCGGTACGAGGATCGCGATCAGCATGGCGGCAAGCGGCGTCAGCAGGCGCTGCGACTGCGCCGCGCCCGCCAGCTCCCCGTGTATGCGATAGACCCAGTAGGCAAGATAGATAAGGGCGGCCACAGCAATGGGGAAGACCAGAAGCGCTAAAAGCAGCGTGATGGGGGAGGAGGCGACGTCGGCATCATTTGCCTGAAACAGATGGACACCGAACGCCATCAGAAAAATCAGGATCGGCGGGGTGATCAGGACGATGGCGACCAGGAGAGGGGATCGCCGGCGCGGCGCAAGCGGCTTGTGTCGCGGACGCGGAGCTTCATCGAAGGCCAGGTTTCCGGCCGGCACCAGCAATATGACAGCGAGGAGCAGGCAGGCCAGCAAACCCGAAACGACAGGTACGGCGCCGAGATCGAGCCCGTATAACCACGAGGCGCCGATCGGAGCAAAGGCTGAGAGCAGGATCGTCGTCGACATCAGCGTGAGAGCGCAGCCGAAGTCGATTTTTCCTGGTCGCCCGCCCACCAGGAATATCGCGATCGCGAGAGGGAAAACGGCCCGAACCGTGCCGAACACCACACCAAACAAAAACAGAAACACCGGCGATCCCCACAAAGCAGGCGCCGGCAGAAAAGCGATGGCGAGAATGGCACAGACGAGAAGGGGGGAAATCAAAGCCGACCGGCCATGGCGGCTCGCGACGATAAACGCCAGGAAGGCGCCGGCAACCCAGCCAAGAGTGGCGCCGGAATAGAAGATCCCGATCGTCTGAGCGCTGTTGCCCGTCATTTGCGAGATCACGGGAAAGACCGTGCTGAAACCCTGTCCACCGATTGCCAAAAGAAGCGAGGAAAAAAACACGGCCCAATAGCGATAGGTGCTGAGGAAATCGGCCAGCGTCCATTCGGCATTGCGGGAGGGGGCAGAGGTGTTTTCCATCGGTGAAACTTGCTCTCCATTGATGATCATCGCTCATCGCAGACGGTGGATGCGTCGACCATGCGCATCGAGGAGGTTATTTCAATAGCTTTGACACGGCATCCGGATCAGCCCAGAGGTTTTGCCGACATATCGTGACGGATTTATAAATCTTGCCTTCGGGCCGAAAGGTGCCGGGTGGACGCAACAAGGGCAATCATTGCGCCTTTTCGTGTCTCATTCTGGTTGAGTTCGGGCAAGGTCGGCCGTAACGCGGCAACAGCGGACGGAAAAACGAAAAATGCCACCGGACATTTGCAGCGACGCTGCATCGGGATGGGCTAATCGTCGTTGGTGTCGCCCCTCCGCTTCCGCTCCTCACGCGCTCTCCGTCGCGACCTGCGGCAGGGATTGCAGGAGGGTCTGGCGGGCGGAGTGCAGATGCGCGCGGCAGGCGGTTTCGATTGCCGCCTGGTCGCCGGATTCCAGCGCTGCGATATAATCCAGATGTTCGTGGATGGCGCGCTCGTTGCGCTGGCGGGCGGCGGTTTTGTTCCACTGGTAGTGATAGTGGAAGACGATGGCGATGGCGTCGTAGAAATCGGCGATGAAGCGGTTCTTCGAGGCGCGGTGGATCAGCAAGTGGAAGCGCTCGTCGAGGACGGAGAAATCCTTGAAGCGCTGGTTGATGTCGGCAAGCATGGCGTGATGTTCGTCGCGGATAGCGGCAAGATCGGCCCAGCCCTGACTGTCCTTGGGAAGCCGGCCGAATTCGGCGGCGGAATGCAACTCGAACATTTCGCGCACATCGGCAAGCTCGAGGGCGAATTCGCGGGTGAAGCCTTTGAGCGTCCAGTGGCTGTTCGGGCGTTTCTCGATGAGGCCAAAGCGGGAGAAGCGGATCAGGAATTCGCGGACGCTGGTCGTGCCGGTGCCGATCTCGCGGGCGAGCTCCAATTCGTTGATCTGCATGCCGGGTGCTGCATCATCGGCAAGGATGCGCTGCATGAAGCTGCGCTCGATGATATCATGCAGGGAGTCGGTTTCTTCGGAAGGAAAGAGGTCATGGTCGGTCGGCTGGCGCAGCACGATCTTCTGGCGTTTGTTCCAGCGGATGATGCCCTCTTCGCTGAGCCGCGTCAGGATGGCGCGCGCCGTCGAGCGGCTGACGCCGAGCTGGGCGGCGATCTCCGGTTCCGACGGCAGTGCGGTATCCGTGCGCAGGGCTACGGCATACCTGTTATAGGCTTCCTTGAAGACCGTATTCTGCCTTGCCACCAGACCCCGCTTTCCGCCCTCGTGACCGTCGCCCCGCTTCAAAGCAGGACGGAACGGACCGGGGCTTGTTCAAACGACCTTTTAGCTTAATTTCGGTCGCCTGCGGCTCATTGCCTCCCTCGTCCACAGGATCAATATTCCCGTTGACTTGAAAATGTTTATTGTAGATAAAAAACAAAATCAATGCGCTTTCGCCGATGCAGCGAGCGTTTCCCAGGGAGAATAAATTGGACAAACTGCCTTGGATCATCCTTTCGGCCGGAGACAATGTCGCGGTCGCAACGGCGGCAATCGCGCCGGGTTCGACGGTTGCCGGCATTCAGACCCGTGAGAAGATCGACCCCGGCCACAAGGTGGCGATAGCGGATATTCCGCTCGGGTCACCCGTGGTCAAATACGGACAGGCGATCGGCCGCACCACGGCCGAGGTCAAGGCCGGCGACCATGTGCACAGCCACAACCTGCATTTCGAAAACGACCGGCTGGCGGCGACCGCCAATTCGGCGCCGGAAACGGCGACCCCCGATGACAAGGCGCGCACCTTCATGGGCTATCGCCGCGCCGACGGGCGGGCCGCGACACGCAATTATATCGGCATCATTGCCAGCGTGAACTGTTCCACCACGGTCTGCCGGGCGATCGCCGACGAGGCGAACCGGACGATCCTGCCGCATTACGAGGGCATCGACGGCTTCGTGCCGATCGTGCACGACCAGGGCTGCGGCATGAGCTCGACCGGCGACGGCATGAACGTGCTGCACCGGACGCTCGCCGGCTACACCAGACATGTGAATTTCGGCGGCGTGCTGATGATCGGCCTCGGCTGCGAGGTCAATCAGCTGACGCTGTACGGCCAGAGCGGTGCCGGCGCCTCGAAGCGGCATTTCAACATCCAGGATGCCGGCGGCTCGCGCCGCGCGGTCGAGCGCGCCATGGGCATGCTGCGCGAAATTGCCGCCGATGTCGGCAAGGAAAAGCGCGTGCCGATATCGATCGGTGAGATCATCATCGGCCTGCAATGCGGCGGCTCGGACGGATTTTCCGGCATCACCGCCAACCCGGCGCTGGGTGTCGCGGCCGATCTGCTGGCGGCGGCCGGCGGTACGGCGATCCTGTCGGAAACCTCGGAAATCTATGGTGCGGAGCACCTTTTGCGCAGCCGCGCCGTCAGCGACGAGGTGGCAAAGAAGCTCGACGACAAAATCGCCTGGTGGGAAGATTACGTCGCGCTGCACGGTGCCTCGCTCGACAACAACCCGTCGCCCGGCAACAAGCGCGGCGGGCTGACGACCATCCTCGAAAAGTCGCTCGGCGCGGTCGCCAAGGGCGGGCGTTCGCCGCTGACGGCGGTTTATGGTTATGCCGAGCGGGTCACGGCCCCCGGCCTCGTCTTCATGGACACGCCCGGCTACGACCCGGTCTCGGCGACCGGCCAGGTGGCCGGCGGGGCAAACATGATCGCCTTTACCACGGGCCGCGGCAGCTGCTTTGGCTGTCGGCCGGCGCCATCGCTGAAGCTTTCCAGCAATTCGGCGCTCTATGCCTCGATGGAAGAGGATATGGACATCGATTGCGGCACGATCGCCACCGGCGACGCGACGATCAGCGGCAAGGGCCGCGAGATCTTCGACCTCATCGTCGATACGGCATCAGGCAAGAAGACCAAGAGCGAGCTCTTCGGCTACGGCGACAATGAATTCGTGCCGTGGCATCTCGGTGCGACGCTGTAATCTTTGTTTTTACGCAATCCCGGACGGAAAACCGCTTCACACTTTTCCTGGGATTGCTCCGTAGACCAAGCTCAAGTTCTTCGCGAGGAGGCATGATGAAGACGAGACGGATCGGCAAGACCAAGCTGGAAGTGACCGAAATCAGTTTCGGTGCCGCCGCTCTCGGCGGTCTCTACCGCGCCTGCCCGCGCGAGCAGGCAATGGACACGCTGCAGGCGGCCTGGGACAGCGGCATTCGCTATTTCGACGTGGCGCCCTGGTATGGGCTCGGCCTTGCCGAACGGCGGGTCGGCGATTTCCTGCGCGACCAGCCGGATGGCAGTTACGTGCTCTCCACCAAGGTCGGCCGGCTGCTTCGGCCGGTGCCGACCGGCACCGTGCCTGATTACAGCTATGTCGATCCGCTCTCCTTCGATGCCGATTACGACTATTCCTATGACGGCATCATGCGCTCGGTCGAATTCAGCTATGCGCGCCTCGGCCTCAACCGCATCGATATTCTCTACGTGCACGATCTTGGCGTCTACACACATGGCGCAGCGAAGAATGCGGTCCACCAGAAGCAGTTTCTCGATTCCGGCGTGAAGGCGCTGGAGGAACTCAAGTCGTCTGGCGCGATCTCCGCCTTCGGCCTCGGCGTCAACGAAGTGCCCGTCTGCCTCGACGTCATGCGCCATTCCGATCTCGACTGCATCCTGATGGCCGGCCGCTACACCCTGCTCGACCGCTCGGCCGTTGCCGAACTGCTGCCGCTCTGCCGGCAGAAGGGCACCTCGCTCGTCGTCGGCGGCGTTTTCAACTCCGGCATTCTCGCCACCGGCCCGGTTCCGGGTTCGCATTTCGACTATATGCCGGCTGATGACGACGTGCTTGCCAAGGTCGGTGCGATGGAGGCGATCGCCAAAAGCCACGGCGTGCCGCTGGCTGCTCCCGCCCTGCAGTTTCCGCTGCGCGAGACGATCGTCGCATCGGTGCTGATCGGCACGGCCAAGCCTTCGAGCCTGACGCGCAACATGGAAATCGTCGAGCCGCGGCTTGCCGACGAAATCTATGCCGAATTCGAACCCTATACGCTGGTCGCGCCGCCGCTCGGCGCCGAAGCCGTCCGAGTCTGAGGAGACATTATGCTCAAGGGTATTCATCCGCTGCTTGGCCCCGACCTGCTCCATGCGCTGAAGACCATGGGACATGGCGACGACATCGTCATATCGGACGCCAATTTTCCCTCAGGCTCGATGGGCCCGCCGGTCATTCGCGCCGACGGCGTCAGCGCCACTGACATGGCCGCGGCCATCTTGACGCATATGCCGCTCGATACATTTGTGCCGGAAGCGGCGTGGCGGATGGAAGTGGTGGGCGATCCCGATGCGGTGCCGGAGGTCTGCACCGAGTTCCAGCAGATCGTTACCAAGCACGCCGGTAATTTCCGCATCGTGCCGGTGGAGCGTTTTGCTTTCTACGCGATGGCCCGCAAGGCCACCTATATCGTCGCGACGACGGAATTCCGGCTGTACGGCAACCTGATTTTGAAAAAGGGCGTCGTCCATCCGCACGAGGTCGACATGGCCTGATCCTTATTTTAGGGTATCGTGGTATTGGAATAAAATCAGTTGCTTGGCGGGAGTTTAGCGAAGAAAAAAAGCCTGTCTGACGCTCTTGCAATTTGATTGCGCCTCGGCTAGCTTCACCTGGCAAATGTTTTTTATCGATAAAAATCGTCCGCCTGCGTTCAGCGGTCGATTTATTCGGAGGAGAACGCACCCTGAGAGGAGAACCCTTATGAGTTTCGTGAAATCCCTTCTGTCCCGCCGCGCCTTTACCGCGCTTGCAGGCGCCGCAGTTATCGCCACGGCGATGCCGGCACCGTCGTTTGCAGCCGACGTGACGATCCCGATCATCGTCAAGGACACGACGTCCTTCTACTGGCAGATCGTTCTGGCCGGCGCCCGCAAGGCCGGCAAGGATCTCGGCGTCAACGTGCCGGAACTCGGCGCACAGGCCGAATCCGACGTCAACGGCCAGATCAGCATTCTTGAGAACGCCGTTGCCGGCAAGCCGGCGGCCATCGTCATTTCGCCGACCGAATTCAAGGCGCTCGGCAAGCCGATCGATGAAGCGGCCAAGTCGGTCCCGATCATCGGCATCGACTCGGGTGCTGACTCCAAGGCGTTCAAGTCGTTCCTGACGACCGACAACGTTCAGGGCGGCCGCATCGCCGCTGACGGTCTGGCCGCCGCTATCAAGGGCGCCACCGGCAAGGAAGAGGGCGAAGTCGTCATCCTCACCAACCTTCCGGGCGTCGGCTCGCTGGAACAGCGCCGCGAAGGCTTCCTGGATCAGGTGAAGACCAAGTATCCGGGTCTTAAGGTCATTGCCGACAAGTACGGCGACGGCCAGGCAACGACCGGCCTCAACATGATGACCGACTTGATCACGGCAAACCCGAACCTCGTCGGCATCTTCGCCTCGAACCTGATCATGGCGCAGGGCGTCGGCCAGGCGATCGCCGAAAACAAGCTCGGCGACAAGATCAAGGTCATTGGCTTCGACAGCGACGACAAGACAGTCGGCTTCCTCAAGGATGGCGCGATTGCCGGCCTGGTCGTTCAGGATCCCTACCGCATGGGTTATGACGGCGTGAAGACCGCGCTTGCCGTCTCCAAGGGCGAGAAGGTCGAAGAGAATGTCGACACCGGCGCAAACCTCGTCACCAAGGCGAATATGGCCGATCCGAAGATCGACGCGCTGCTGAACCCGAAGATCAAGTAACAAAGACTGACAGGCCGCGCCGGCTTCAAAAACCGGCGCGGCCTTTTCCATCCGTGCTATGTTTTGCAGGGGATGGAGAGCAGACGCGACACAAGGAGGAGAGGTCCCATGATCGGACTGGAAGAGGTCAGTCATCGCCATGATGACAGCGCGACGCTGAAAGAAGCCAATCGAATTCCCGCCGGATCGCCTATCCTCGAACTCAAGGGCCTGCAGAAGAATTACGGTCATGTGCAGGCGCTGAAGCCAGCGACGCTGACCTTTCTCGCCGGCGAAATCCACGCCATCGTCGGCGAAAACGGCGCCGGCAAATCCACCCTCATCAAATTGCTGACCGGCGTCATTACCCGCACCGCCGGCGAAGTGCTGTGGTGCGGCCAATCGGTAGGACTGTCGACACCGAACGAGGCGATCGCCCGCGGCATCAACGCCGTCCACCAGGAAGTCGTGCTCTGCCGGCACCTGACGGTCGCCGCCAATCTCTTCCTCGGCGACGAGGTCAACCGCTATGGCCTGATGCGCAAGAAGCAGATGGAGAAGATGGCCCAGGCCGTGCTCGACGATCTCGGCTTTGGGCTGCCAGCGGGTGCACTGCTAAGCGAGCTGACCATCGGCCAGCAGCAGCTGGTGGCAACCGCGCGCGCGGCGATGCGCGGCACGCAATTCCTGATCTTCGACGAGCCGACAGCCTATCTGACCCGCCAGGAATCGGCGCAGCTCTTCAAGCTGATCCGCCGCCTGCAGGGCGAAGGCGTCACCATCGTCTATATCAGCCACCGCATGGAGGAAGTCTTCGAGCTTGCCGACCGTGTCTCGGTGCTGCGCGACGGAACGCATGTCGGCACGCGCCTGATCGGCGAGACCAACGATGCCGAACTGATCTCGCTGATGATCAATCGCTCGATCGAACAGATCTACCACAAGGAAGAAATCGCGATCGGCGAGACGATCCTCACGGTCAACGGCCTCTCCGGCCCGGGCTTCGAAGATGTGTCGCTGAGCGTCAAGGCGGGACAGATCGTCGGCCTCTACGGCCTGATCGGCGCGGGGCGCAGCGAATTCGCGCTCGGGCTCTACGGCCGCCAGCCGACGACATCCGGCGATGTCGAATGGATGGGCAAGCGTGTCGACATCCGCAACGAACGCACCGCCATGGAGCTCGGCATTGCGCTGGCGCCGGAAAGCCGGCGCGACCAGGGGCTTTGCCTCAACCTGCCGATCGGCCTCAACATCAACCTGCCGGTGTTCGGGCGGCTGAGCCACGGGCCGGTGATCAATCACGCGCGCGAATCGGCCAATGCCGACCAGCAGATCCGCAATCTAAGCATCAAGACGCCGAGCCGGCGCGTTCCGGCCTCCAGCATGTCGGGCGGCAACCAGCAGAAGATCGTCATCGGCAAGTGGCTGAGCCATGGCGCCCGGCTTTTCATCTTCGACGAGCCGACCGTCGGCGTCGACGTCGGCACCAAGGCGGAAATCTACCGGCTGTTCGCCAAGCTTCTGAAGGACGGCGCCGGTATCATCCTGATCTCCTCCTACCTGCCCGAGGTCTACGAACTGGCCGACCGGCTGCACGTCTTCCGCGCCGGCAAAATCGTCGCGAGCCATGATTATCACGCGGCGACGCATGAAGAAGTGCTCAGCGAAGCGATCGGCGTCTGAGCCAAAAGAATAAGAGGGAGAAAATTCATGACTGTCACCCCCACCGAAATCGTCGCGCCGCCGCCGCGCCGGAAAATGAACATTCTGTTCGGCCTGACGCTGATCGGCCTGCTGATCTTCCTCTGGATCGTGCTTGGCGTTGTCACCCCGAGCTTCTGGACGCCGCTCAATATCTCGAACCTGCTGCGTCAGGGCTCGATGACAGCAATCCTGGCGCTCGGCCAGACCTTCGTCATCATCACTGCCGGCATCGACCTTTCGGTGGGCGCCATCGTCGGCTTCTGCACCGTCATCATCGCCTGGCTGCTCCAGGCGGGCGTGCCGGTCTGGGGTGCGATCGCGTTGACGCTGCTGATGGGTGTGGCGATCGGCGCCTTCCATGGCTTCGGCATCGTGCATATGGGCCTGCCGCCGTTCATCATCACGCTGGCAACCCTGACATCGCTGCGCGGCATCGGTCTGCTGATCACCAACGGCTCGACGATCAACATCACCAATGAGGGCTTCAGCAATTTCGCCCGCGCCGATCTGCTCAGTATTCCCAGCCTGTTCTGGATGGTCATCCTGGTGGCGGTCCCATCCTTCATCTTCCTGCATCTGAGCCGCTGGGGCCGGTATCTCTTCGCGGTCGGTTCGAACGCCGAGGCGGCGCGCCTTTCCGGCGTCAACGTCAAGGGCATGATCTACCTCGCCTATATCCTGTCTGCCTCCTTCGCCGCCTTCGTCGGCGTGCTGCTCGCCTCGCGCATCGCCATCGGCAATGCGACACAGGCGGACGGCTGGGAACTGCAGGCGATCGCCTCCTCCGTCATCGGCGGCACCAGCCTGTTCGGCGCGGTCGGCTCGGTGCATGGCCCGCTGATCGGCGCTTTCATTCTCGCCACCATCAACAACGGCGCGAACCTTCTGAACGTCAACTCCTTCTGGCAGCGCATCATCACCGGTCTGCTGATCATCGTGATCGTGTTCTTCGACCAGCTGCGCCGCCGCCGGAGCAATTGAGCGACAAGAGACAGCCGGCCTGAACAAAGCCGGCTTCCTTCATTCCAGGAATGCGAGACCCGTCATGAAAGCAGTTCTTTGCCGGGAGCCCGGCATGCTCGAGATCGTCGAGCGTCCCTCGCCTGCGGCTCCGGCCGCCGGCTGGGTGCGGCTTGCCGTCAGCCATGTCGGCATTTGCGGCACCGACTACCACATCTTCGAGGGCAAACATCCCTTCCTCGAATATCCCCGGGTGATGGGGCACGAAATCTCGGCGACGGTGCTGGAAGCGGGCGACGGCGTTGCCATGGCGGTCGGCACGCCCGTCATCGTCAATCCCTATCTCTCCTGCGGACAATGTATCGCCTGCCGTCAGGGCAAGCCGAATTGCTGCACCAATATCAAGGTGCTCGGCGTCCATACGGATGGCGCCTTCTGCGAGGAGATTTCGGTTCCGGCCGAGAACCTCTATGCCGCCAAAGGTGTAAGCCTCGAAGCGGCGGCGACGACCGAGTTCCTGGCGATCGGCGCGCATGCGGTGCGCCGCTCGATGACCGGTGCGGGAGCACGGTCGCTCGTCATCGGCGCCGGGCCTATCGGGCTCGGGGCAGCGATCTTCTCGCGCATCGCTGGCCATCAGGTGACGCTGCTCGATACCAGCACCGAGCGGCTGCAGATGGCGTCGGATCGCTTCGGCTTCACCTCCGGCATCGTTGCCAACGAGGCGACAGCGGATGCCGTCCGAGAAAAAACCAATGGCGACGGCTTCGACGTAGTCTTTGACGCAACGGGTTACGGCCCTTCGATGGAAAAGGCCTTCTCCTTCGTCGCCCATGGCGGCGCTTTGGTGCTGGTCAGCGTCGTCAAGGACGATATCCGCTTCTCCGACCCCGAATTCCACAAGCGCGAGATGATGGTGATCGGCAGCCGCAACGCCACCCGCGTCGATTTCGAGCATGTGGCGGATTCGATCGCCAAAGGGCTGGTGCCGGTGGACAAACTCATCACCCACCGCACGACGCTTGCCGATGCGCCGCGCGATCTCGCGCGCTGGGCGCACGAAAAGAATGGGCTGATCAAGGCGGTGATCAGGGTGGGCGCTTAGGGCAATTTCGGGAACAGTCAGAAGCGGCTGAGTTCTGTTCAGGAAGCACGGCTGTCCGATGCGCGCTTGTGGCGGCCTCTCACCCTACCGGGCG
>NZ_VSZV01000186.1:0-11302 GCF_008919455.1 Rhizobium sp. PEPV16 | reverse complement strand
AGAAATTCCTCGCCGGTTCAGCCCTTGCGACACTGCTCGTCATCCCCGCCGCCGGTTATCTCGCGATCGAACTGACCCGCAACGCATCGCCGATCGTCGACCAGACCGAGATCGCCGGCAACCTTTCGAAGAATAATGCGCCGAAACCGATCGGCGAAGCGGCGCGCCAGTCTGCGAAACCCATTACGGTTGTGCCTCAGCTTCGGCCGGCACCCCCCGAAACGAGCGGACTTGCCGAACAACCCGCTGCTGACAGCGCGCCAGCTTTGCGGGACAAGGAACAGCAAGCCGCCGCGAAATCGGCTGCGTCGCAGCTCCCTGATTTCAGCGCCGACGAGATATCCACTCTCCTGAATAAATCGGAAGGTTCTGCCGCTGCACTCGGAGGGGCCAAACGCTCCGTGCCTGCCGCTCCCGGCATCGTTCCCCAGCAGCAGTTGGCCGAACCGATGGCCGCCGTTGCTCCCTCGCCTGTGCCGCCTGCGGAGGGGCGTGTGCAGATTCAGCTCGATCCCAACCGCGAGCGGTTTGCCAATGCTGCGGCCAATCCGATCAAGAGCGTCGCGACGGATCCGGTCTCGACCTTCGCCGCCGATGTCGACAGCGCGTCCTATGCCTTCGTCCGCCGGTCATTGACGGGCGGGGCGATGCCCGATCCGCAATCGGTTCGGGTCGAGGAGATGATCAATTATTTCCCCTATGACTGGCCAGGCCCTGACAATGCCGACCAGGCGTTCAAGGCGACGGTGACTGTCATGCCGACCCCGTGGAACCACGACACGGAATTGATGCATGTGGCGATCAAGGGCTATGACATCGCGCCGGCGACCACGCCGCACGCCAATCTGATCTTCCTGATCGACGTGTCGGGCTCGATGGACGAGCCGGACAAGCTGCCGCTGCTGAAGAGCGCCTTCCGGCTGCTGGTCAACAGGCTGAAACCCGACGATACCGTCTCGATCGTCACCTATGCCGGCAATGCCGGCACGGTGCTCCAGCCGACACGCGTGGCGGAGAAATCGAAGATCCTGTCGGCAATCGATAGGTTGGAGGCGGGAGGCTCGACCGGCGGCGCCGAAGGCATCGAGGCGGCCTATGACCTTGCCAAACAGGCCTTCGTCAAGGACGGCGTCAACCGGGTGATGCTGGCGACCGATGGCGATTTCAATGTCGGCCCGTCGAGCGACGAGGATTTGAAGCGCATCATCGAAGAGAAGCGCAAGGACGGCATCTTCCTCACCGTTCTCGGCTTCGGGCGGGGCAATCTCAACGATTCCCTGATGCAGACGCTCGCCCAGAACGGCAATGGCAGTGCCGCCTATATCGACACCCTGGCGGAGGCGCAAAAGACGCTGGTCGAAGAGGCCGGATCGACGCTGTTTCCGATCGCCAGCGACGTCAAGTTCCAGGTCGAGTTCAACCCGGAACGGATCGCCGAGTACCGCTTGATCGGCTACGAGACGCGGGCGCTGAACCGCGAGGATTTCAACAATGACCGCGTCGATGCCGGCGATATCGGGTCCGGCCATAGCGTCACGGCGATTTACGAGATTACGCCCAAGGGAAGCCCCTCGGTGATGAATGACGACCTGCGGTACGGCGCAGCTAACAAGGCGCCCGCCGAGGCCTCCGACAGCGCCCATCAAGGCGAGCTTGCCTTCGTCAAGATGCGCTACAAGCGGCCGGGCGAGGAAAAGAGCGCCCTCATCACCACGCCTGTCAAGGATGGCAACGCGGTCTCCACCGTTGATGCCGCGCCGCAAGATGTCCGCTTCTCGGTAGCCGTTGCCGCCTTCGGCCAGAAACTCAGCCATGTGGCAGCCGTCGGCGCCTATTCCTATCAGGCGATCGCCGATCTCGCTGCCACATCGCGAGGGGCGGATGCCTTCGGTTACAGGTCGGATTTCCTCGGTCTGGTTCGGCTGGCGGACGGCCTCAGCCAACGGTGAGGCAAGACGTAAAAGCCGCGCCAAACGAGAGGCCGTCCCGGAAGGCGGCCTCTTTTCGGCGTTATCCCAGTCTCGACCCGTTGGCGGTGAGATAAACAGAGTAGAGAGACGTGCTCGCGGTGATGAAGAGGCGATTCAATTTCTCTCCGCCGAAAGCAACATTGGAGACGCCCTCAGGAATATGGATCTTGCCGATCAACGTTCCATCCGGATCGTAAGCGTGCACACCATCGCCGGCGCTCGTCCATATCCTGCCCTTCCGATCGACGCGAAAACCATCGAACAGACCTGAAGTACATTCTGCGAAAACGCCGAGATCACTCAGCCTTCCCTCATTCGAGACCGCGAGCTTTCTGATGTGACGCGGACCGCCGGGCAAGTGTGTTGCCCCGGTATCGGCAACATAGAGCAGCGTCTCATCTGGAGAAAAGGCCAGTCCGTTCGGCTTGACGAAATCGGACGTCACCTGATCGGTCGTGCCTCTTGCCGGATCATGCCGGTAGACGTGGCATCCACCGATTTCCTCTGCGCCGTAGTCGCCCTCATAATCGTGGAGGATGCCGTAGCTTGGGTCGGTGAACCAGATGGTCCCGTCGGACTTGACGGTGACGTCGTTTGGCGAATTAAGCCGCTTGCCTGCAATTCGATCGGCCAGAACGGTGATCCGGCCGTCGAAATCCGTGCGCGTGACACGGCGCGTCAGGTGCTCGCAGGTGATCAGCCGGCCCTGATTGTCGACAGTATTGCCATTCGAATTGTTGCTGGGCGAGCGGAAGACCGATGTCTGCCCGCTGGTGTCGTCGTAGCGCATCATTCGGTTGTTGGGGATATCCGAAAAAACCAGATACCGCCCGGCGGCAAACCAGGTCGGCCCCTCCAGCCAACGGCCACCGGTCCAAAGCCGCTCGACGCGGGCGTGACCGACGAAGCAGCTTTCGAAACGCGGGTCGAGAACCTCAAACCCCGTACCGTCGATTTGCCCGAACATGACGCTCCTCCACTTTCTTCACTGTTATCGATATCATCTTGTCGTGTCTTGAGGGCTTCGTATAGGCATCGATCTGCCGACCTCTGCGAAAATCTACCAAGAATCTTGGTTTTCAAACTTTAGAATGGTGCATTCCTGCGATAATATCGATTGTACGATGATAGCGATAACTTTATCGTGTCTTGGACGACCCAACTCGGGAAGCTTTGTGAAAGCGGAGACCAGTGAAAAACGAGGATGAGCCGAAAGACAAGCGTCTCAAACCGGGAGACGCCCAAAAGCTGACGATGGCGGAGGTCGCCAAATATGTCGGCGTCTCTGCCATGACCGTTTCGCGTGCCTTTCGCCAGGATGCGAGCGTTTCCGAGGAGACCCGGAAGCGCATCATGGAGGCCGTCGACGCGCTCGGCTATGTGCTCGACCTGTCGGCCGGCAGTCTTTCGTCAAGGCGGAGCGGCTTCATTGCTGCGCTGGTGCCCTCGATCAACAATTCGAATTTTTCCGACACCGCGCGGGGCATGACCGATGCACTGGAAAAGACCGGCCTTCAGCTCCTCCTCGGCTATACCGACTATTCGACGGAGAAGGAAGAAGAGCTGATCGAGGCGATGCTGCGCCGCCGCCCGGAAGGCATCATCCTGACCGGTGGTTCGCACACGCCGCGCGCACGGCGCATGCTCGCGCAAGCCGACATTCCTGTTGTCGAGACGTGGGAGCTTCCGGAGGATCCGATCAATCAGGTGGTCGGTTTTTCCAACAGCGAGGCGATGGCCCTGCTGGTGCGGACGCTTGCCGGCCAGGGATATCGGAAGTTCGGCTATATCGGAGGAACGACGGCGCGCGATACACGCGGAAGCCAGCGGCGAAGCGGTTTCCAGAGAACAGTCGAAGAACTGGGCCTCGGACCGGGACGAATGATTTCCTTCGGCGTCCCGCCCATCACCATGGAACAGGGTGGCCAGGCGATCGTCAGCCTGCTGGAGCGCTGGCCGGACACGGAAGTGGTTCTTTGCGTCTCCGACCTTTCCGCCTTCGGCGCCATCATGGAATGCACGCGCAGGGGCATGAAGGTTCCGCGGGACATCGCCATTGCCGGTTTCGGCGACTATGAGATCTCGTCCATCTGTCATCCGCGCATCACCACCATCAATGTGGACTGTTACGGCATCGGCCGTCAGGCCGCTGCCCGTCTGCTGGATGCTCTCCATACCGGCGAGGCGACCGGCGATGAGATCACATTGACAGGCTATAAGGTTGTCTTGCGCGAAAGCACGGATCGTAACGGCGCGCCGACCGCTTGAGTACTGCAGCGCCGCGCGTCTTTTCAGATGCGCGGCGCTGTAACCATTTGAATTGTTGTATAATTTTATCCTTAAGCCAGTTCCGATTTAAGGGATTGTGCAGGAGATCAAAAAGCGATCTGGACTTTCATGGACTTGCTGCGATCGCCTGCCAGTTCAAAGGCGGCGACGGCCTCTTCGATCCCAAAGACACCTGTGAGCAGCGGCTTCAGATCGACGCGACGGGCGTTGATCAGTTCGACGGCGAGCGCAAATTCCTCGTGAAAACGGAATGTGCCGCGCATCTCGATTTCCTTCGCAACGATCATGTTCTGCGGAATGGAAACATCGCCGCCAAGGCCGAGCTGCACGAGAACGGCGCGGGGCTTAAGCGCCTCCAGGCCCGCGCGCACGGCCCGCTCATTGCCTGACGCCTCGAACATGACATCGAAATATCCCTTGTCAGCGCTGTAAGCCGCAAGGTCGGCAGAATGCGTGGCAACATTGATCGTTCGATCCGCGCCGCTGGTGCGGGCGATTGCCAGAACGCTGTCGGTTACGTCGGTCGCGACGATCTCACGGGCGCCGAGGACGCGGGCCGCAACGATCGCCAACATCCCAATGGGACCGCAACCGGTGACCAGCACCCGTTTGCCCAGCAGCGACCCGGCGCGGTTTGCCGCATGCAGCGTCACCGCAAAGGGTTCGGCAAAGGCGGCCTCATGGATGGAAATGCCGTCCGCGACCTTGTGGCATTGCCAACGCTCTGCCACCAGCCGCTGGCGAAAACCGCCCTGAATATGCGGCATCGGCATGGCGCTGCCGTAGAACCGCATGTTGAGGCAGTGGTTTTGCTGCCCCTTCAGGCAATATTGGCAATGGTTGCACGGCCGGCTCGGGGAAACCGCAACACGGTCTCCGACGGCAAGGTCGGCGACTCCGGAGCCCAGCGCCTTGACCGTGCCGGCGATCTCATGGCCGAGGATCATCGGTTCGCGCAGGCGAACGGTGCCGAAACCGCCATGATTGTAATAATGCAGGTCTGAACCGCAGATGCCGCCGGCTTCGATGGCAATCTCCACCTGCCCGGCGCCCGCAACCTCCGGCTCGCGCTCTTCGATCCTCAGATCCTTGGCGGCATGAATGACGATGGCTTTCATATCGGGACCCTCACACGACGGGAGTTGGAAGCGGGCGACCTGCAAAATGTGCAGCGAGATTGTCTCTGACCAGTTGGCCCATGGCCTTACGGGTCTCGACAGTGCCAGAGCCGTGATGGGGCTGCAACACGACGTTCTCAAGCGTCAGGAAACGTGCATCGATCTTGGGTTCGTTCAGGAAGACATCAAGGCCAGCCGCCTGGATGGTGCGGTCTTGAAGGGCCGCGATCAGTGCCTCTTCGTCGACGGTCGTCCCGCGCGAAACATTGACCAGGATGCCGTTCGGACCGAGCGCTTCAAGCACCTCAGCATTGATGATCTTCATGGTCGCCTCCCCACCGGGGACGATGACGATCAGAAAATCGGCCCAAGCGGCAAGCGCGATCAGGTCGGGCTCGTAGGTGTAGGCAACATCTTGGTGATCATTGCGAGCGAAATAGGAGATGTCGCAGCCGAATGCGGCAGCCCTTCTGGCGATTGCCTTGCCGATCCGCCCCATGCCGGCGATCCCCACTTTCTTGCCCGAGACGCGCGTCACCAGCGGCATGGCGACACTGCCCCACTGGCCGGAGCGGACGAGAACATCGGCCTGCGGGATCTGCCTTGCCGTGGCAAGCAGCAGTCCGATGGCGATATCGGCGACATCTTCGGTCAGCACATCCGGGGTATTCGTGACGCGAATGCCGTTGGCGCGGGCATAGGATAGGTCGATGGCGTCGGTGCCGACGCCGTAACAGGAGACGATTTCCAGTTTCGGCAATTGCGCCATCAGTTCTGCGGACGCTCCGAGTTCGCCGCGGGTCGCTATGGCACGGATATCCTTGCCGACCCTGGAGATCAGCTCCTGCCGGTCTGTCGCTTCCCAGAGGCGATGGACGCGGTAGTTCGCCTCCAGATCCACCATGTCCCATTCCGGATACGCTCCGGCCATCAAGATTTCTACCTTAGGCATTCCGTTTCCATCCCGCATTTTGACAGTTGATTATGTTATCGATAACATATAATTCGGAAAAGGGATGTCAAGTGAGTTTCACCGTCAGCGGCAGTTGAAGCCGTCGCCTGCGGCGAGACTGGAGGAGTGATTTACATGAAGAACTTGTTTGATCTTACCGGACGGCGTGCCCTGATCACCGGCTCGAGCCAGGGGATCGGCTATGCCCTGGCCGAAGGCCTGGCGCAGCATGGCGCCGAGGTGATCATCAACGGCCGCACGCCCGAAAGCGTCAAACGTGCGGTCGCGAGCCTCAAGGATCAAGGCCTGTCTGCCCATGCGGCGATCTTCGACGTGACCAGCAAGGATGCTGCCAAGGAAGGCATCGACGCGATCGAAGCCGATATCGGGCCGCTCGACATCCTGATCAACAATGCCGGCATGCAGTTTCGCACGCCGCTGGAAGATTTTCCGGCGGACAAATGGGAGCTGCTGCTGACCACCAATATTTCGAGCGTGTTCTACGTCGGCCAGGCAGCGGCCAAACCCATGATCGCCCGCGGGCAGGGCAAGATCATCAACATCGCTTCCGTTCAAAGCGAACTGGCGCGGCCCGGCATTGCTCCCTATACGGCGACCAAGGGTGCGGTGCGCAATCTGACCCGTGGCATGTGCGCCGACTGGGCCAAGTACGGTCTGCAGATCAACGCGATTGCGCCGGGTTATTTCAAGACGCCGCTCAATCAGGCGCTCGTCGACAATCCCGAGTTCTCGTCCTGGCTCGAGAAGCGAACGCCGGCCGGACGCTGGGGCAATGTCGACGAACTGGTCGGCGCCGCCGTTTTCCTGTCAGGCCGCGGCTCATCCTTCATCAACGGGCACACGCTGTATGTCGACGGCGGCATCACGACCTGCCTCTGATAGAGACGAAGCGATGGAATTCGGGAGAAAGGCACCGCCTCTGGCGGTCATCGTCATGGGGGTCAGCGGTTGCGGCAAATCCTCGGTTGGTGAGCGCATTGCCGCTGAATACTGCATGGGGTTTTTGGAGGGCGACCAACTCCACCCCGCCGGAAATGTCGAGAAGATGGCGCAGGGCATACCGCTTGATGACGACGACCGCCTGCCCTGGCTCGACCGGATTGGCGAGGAAATAAGGACCGCGCAAGAAACATCTCAAGGATTGGTGATTTCCTGTTCGGCGCTGAAGAGAAGCTATCGGGACAGGTTGAGGCAGGCGGCGGGTGGGCGTCTAGCCTTTGTTTTCCTCGAAGGAACCCGTGACCTGTTGCTGTCGCGCATGAAGGCTCGCCAAGGCCATTTCATGCCGGCGTCATTGCTCGACAGCCAGCTTCAGACGCTGGAACGGCCGGGCGGTGAACCTGATGTGGTGACGGTGGCGATCAATACTGGGTTGAATGATATTGTGGCGCTGGCTTGCAAGGCGCTCAGCGGCGTGGCCATCAAGGGAGGAAATTATCATGCAGGATGACTCTAGAGCAGATGTCGCCGTCATCGGTGCCGGTATCATGGGAACGGCGATCGTCACGCGATTGATCGAGACCGGGCATAAGGTCTTCGTCTTCGATCTGGATGCCGAAAAAGTCGCGGCTTTGGAAGCCCAGGGCGCGCGCGCGGCCGGCTCCGTGGAGGACGCGGTTTCACAGTCGACGTTTTGCGTGCTGAGCCTCAATCACGCAAACATCGTCCGCGCGGTCGTCTTCGGCGAAAAGGGTGTTGCGGCGGCGGCGAATGCCGACAAGGTGCTGATCGACATGTCGTCGATTGACCCGGCCGACACGGCTGACATGGCGACGCGGCTCCGTCGGGAAACGGGCATGGCATGGGTGGATTGCCCGCTCTCCGGTGGCGTGCCAGGTGCGCTGAGCGGACGCCTGACGATCATGGCGGGCGGCGGCGCTGAGGATTTCGAACGGGCGCGCGTGGTGATGCGGCATCTTGCAGCCAATTACACGCTGATGGGTGCATCCGGCGCCGGGCAGACGACGAAGCTGATCAATCAGCTGTTTTGCGCCGTGCTGTTTCAGGCCGTCGCGGAGGCAGTCAAGCTCGCCGAAGCCGGCGGCGTTGATCCGGCCGCCATTCCGGCAGCCCTTGCCGGCGGCAGGGCTGATAATCGCATAATGCAGGAATTCATGGCAAAATTCGCTGCCCGGGATTTCTCGCCGACGGGCAGAATCGACAATATGTTGAAGGACCTGGATTCGCTTCAGGCCTTTGCGCTGAAGACGAAGACGCCATTGCCGATGACCGGCTCGGTTGTCGAGATTCACCGCCTGCTCTGCGCTGCCGGCCTCGGGCCAAAAGACTCGGCCGAGATGATGCGTCTTCTCGACGGATTTCAAGGCGGCTGACGCCAATTTCCCGGGAAATTCGGGATCGTCATCTTTCCGCTTGACCATCCATAAATGTTATCGATAACATATAACCAATGACAACCGCAGCTTTGGGAGGAGCCACAGTGGAAGCCAAGAGACTGCTGGAGTTCCAGTCGATCACCAAGAGCTTCGGCGGCACGCAAGCGCTGCGCGATGTCTCGATCGACCTTCGCGAGGGGGAAATCCTCGCGCTGCTCGGGGAAAACGGCGCCGGCAAATCGACGCTCATCAAGACGCTTGCGGGTATCTACAAGCCCGACAGCGGCGACATCCTTTTTCGCGGCCAGAGCTACCATCATCGTCCCCCGAAGCCGAACGAGCGGCAGCCGGTTGCCTTCATCCACCAGGATCTCGGTTTGATCGAGTGGATGACGGTCGGCGAGAACATGGGCCTGTCGCAGGGTTTCTCAATGCGCCGCGGCCTGATCGATTGGAACAGGACGCAGGCGCGTGCCAAGGAAGCCTTGAAACTGGTCGGCTGCGATTTTGACCCCACGACGCGAGTCTCGGCGCTGTCGCGCACCGAAAAGTCGCTTGTCGCCATTGCCCGTGCGCTTGCCGTCGAAGCCGACGTTCTGGTGCTCGACGAGCCGACGGCGAGCCTTCCCGCCGATGAAGTCGATCGGCTGTTCAACGCGATCCGCCCGTTAAAGGATCGCGGCGTCGGGATGATTTACGTCTCCCACAGGCTGGACGAGATTTTCCGGATTGCCGATCGGGTCGCCGTTCTGCGCGACGGCTGCATGGTGGGACAGAAGCCCGTCAGCGAGACCAGCCCCGACGAGTTGGTGACGATGATCATCGGCCGCAGCGGCGACAGCCTCTTTTCCAAGACGGCGATCACGCCCGGCAAGGCGATCGTCAAGGTCCGCGATCTCGTCTGCACCGGTACCAGCCCGATATCCTTCGATATCCGCGAGGGCGAGCTTCTGGGCCTGGCTGGATTGCGCGGTGCCGGTCAAGAACGCATCGGCCGCGCCCTGTTCGGTTGCGAGCCCTTCAACGGCTCGGTTCTGCTGCATGACGAGGCCCCCGACCTTTCGAGCCCGCGGCGCGCTATGGCCTCGGGCATCGGCTTGATTGCCCGTGACCGGACGGAGGAATCCGTGGCGCTCTCGCTGTCCATCCGGGAAAATACCTACCTCAATCCGGGAGCCGTCGGGCGTGGGCTTTTGTCCTTCCTGTCGCCGCGCGGCGAAGCCGATCTTGCCCATAAGATCGGCCACTCCGTCGGTCTGCGGCCGAACGACCCGGATCTGCCGGTGGAGGCCCTGTCGGGCGGCAACCAGCAGAAAGTGGTCGTCGGCCGCTGGCTGGCGACCGGCCGCAAGCTGCTGGTCGCGGAAGATCCGACCGCCGGCGTCGACATCGGGGCGCGTGCCGAAATCTACCGTCTGATCACCCAGGCGCTCGAGGCCGGTCTCGCCGTTGTCGTGGTGTCGACGGACTTCGAGGAAATCGCCCATATCTGCCACCGCGCGTTGGTTTTCTCGCGCGGCAAAATCGTCAGCGAACTGACTGGAAGCGCTCTGACGACGGAGGCGGTCATCACGGCCGCATCCGCGTCGGAAGCCGCTTGAGCCATCGGGAGAACAGCCATGCAATCCATTGAATCCACGGCGCTGGAGCCGACCAAGAGCGAAATGGCCGGCCTGTCCGCCGGACAGAAGATCGGACGCCTGATCCCGGTTTACGGGCTGGTGATCCTGACCGTCGGCCTGATCGTGATCTTCTCGATCCTTCTGCCGGATACTTTCCCGACCGTGTTGAATGTCCGCTCGATCGTGTCCGACAAGGCCATCATCGCGCTTCTGTCGCTGGCTGCGATGATCCCGATGGCATCGGGTCGCATCGATCTGACCGTCGGCTATGGCATCGTGCTCTGGCACATTCTCGCCATCAGCCTGCAGACGGCCTACGGCTTGCCCTGGCCGGTCGCGGTCGTCATCGTGCTCGCGCTCGGCATCCTCACCGGCTGCATCAACGGCCTGCTGGTCGAGGTCGCGAAGATCGACAGTTTTATCGCGACGCTCGGCACCGGAACCGTCCTTTATGCGCTTGCGCTCTGGCACACCGGCGGCCGACAGGTGGTCGGCGTCCTGCCTGATGGTTTCTATGCGCTGAACGGCACCATGCTGTTCGGCCTACCGATCACCGGCTTCTACGTGCTGCTGATCGCCATCTGCATGTGGATCGTGCTCGAATACCTGCCGATCGGCCGCTATCTCTACGCCATCGGCGCCAATCCGAAGGCTGCCGCCCTCAATGGCATTCCGGTCCGCAAATTCGTGATCGGCGCATTCGTCACCTCGGGGCTGCTCGCGGCTCTGACCGGGGTCCTGCTCGCCTCGAAGCTGCGCATCGGCCAGGCGAGCGTCGGCCTCGAATATCTCCTGCCGGCGCTTGTCGGCGCGTTCCTCGGATCGACGACGATCAAGCCTGGACGGGTGAACGTCTGGGGCACCTTGATCGGCGTCATCATCCTGGCGGTCGGAATATCAGGAATTCAGCAATTCGGCGGGTCGTTCTTCGTCGAACCGCTGTTCAACGGCGTGACCCTGCTGATTGCCATCGGCATAGCAGGTTACGCCCAGC